>NZ_SOGK01000093.1:0-68395 GCF_004564305.1 Cryobacterium sp. TMT3-29-2 | reverse complement strand
CGCACCGACCCGCCACCGTCGGAGCCCGGCGCGAAGGGCAGCAGCCGCGCGGCGACGGCAACCGCGGCCCCGCCGCTGGAACCGCCGGCACCTCGACCGCGGTCCCACGGGTTGCGCGCGGGCGGCCCGGCCAGCGTCTCGGTGTAGGACGGCAGCCCGAACTCGGGCGTGCTCGTCGTGCCGAGGCTCACTCCCCCGGCCGCGTCGAGGGCGAGCACGAGATCGTCGGACTTGGTCGGCACGTTGTCCCGCATCAGCCGCGACCCGAACCGGGCCGGCACGCCGGCACGGCTCTGCAGGTCCTTGTCGGCGAAGGGCAGACCCCAGAGCGGTACGGTGCGGGGCACCTGCTGCTCGACGAAGCGGGCCCGCTCGCTCGCGGCATCCGCCGTCACTGTCACGAATGCGCCGAGACCCGGGTCCTGCGCCTCGATCCGGGCCAGGTAGTGCGCGGTCAGCTCGGTGGGGCTGAGCTCACCGCGCTGCAGCGCCTGCCATTGTTCGAGAGCGGTCAGTTCATGCGGAACGGCCATCCCCCGAGCCTAGTCAGCGGGCCGGCCCGGCTGCCGGGCCTCCGGGTCTCCGGGCCTCCGGGCCTCCGGGCCTCCGGGCAGCATGCTCAGGGGTGGGACAGCCCGGTCAGCAGCGCCTGGAACGCCCGGGGTGCGGCACGCAGTACGGATGCCGCCGCCCACGACCCGGCCCACGGCAGCACCTGCGCCACGTTGATGATCTCGTACTGCACCAACGACCCCGTCTCGTCCTCGGGCAGCACCTGGTACTCGCCGCGATACCACCAGCCGCGCCGCAGCACGAGCATCCGCCGGTCCCGGTCGGTGCGCACATTCCCGCGCCCGGCCGCCCCCGATGCCATCGCGGTCACGAGCCGGTTGAACACGGCGTCCGGGCCGGCCTCGAGGTGGCCCGCGAAGGAGCGCAGCACGGTGTGGCGCTCGGGCAGGGTGGGCAGGGCATCCGTCATGCCTCGATTTTAGGCGTCCGGCGACCGCTAGCCTGAATCCATGAGTCCCACCGTCTTTAATCCGATCGGAACCACCGCCCTCGTCACGGGTGCCTCGAGCGGCCTCGGCGTCGGCTACGCGCACGAGCTGGCCCGGCGCGGGGCCGACCTCGTGCTCACCGCCCGCCGTCAGGAACAGCTGGAGGGCCTCGCCGTGGAGCTGGCCGAGAAGTACGGCACGGTGTCCACCGTCATCCCGCTCGATCTGGCCGGGCCGGATGCCGTCGCCGAGCTGGTCGTCGACCTCGAGACCCGCCGGATCACCGTCGGCACCCTCGTCAACAACGCCGGCTTCGGCACCTACGGCGCCGTGATCGACTCCGACCCGGCACGCGAAACCGAGCAGGTGGCCCTGAACGTGCAGTCGCTGACCGCGCTCACCCGCGCACTGCTGCCCGGCCTCATCCGCACCGCGCGCGCCCAGCCGGGCAGCGCCGCCCTGGTCAACCTGGCCAGCACGGCGGCATTCCAACCGGTGCCGCAGATGGCCGTCTACGCCGCCACGAAGGCCTATGTGCTCAGCTACACCGAGGCGCTCTGGTACGAGACGCGGGCCAGCGGGCTCAAGGTCACCGCCATCTGCCCCGGCCCGGTGAGCACGGAGTTCTTCGCCGTCGCCGGACGCACGACAACGGCGTTCCGCAGCATGCTCACGGTCGATGACGTCATGCGCACCAGCTTCGCCGCGCTCGACCGGGCATCCACACCGCCGCACACGGTCAGCGGCCGGCGCAACGCGCTGCTCGCAGGCATCGGCGGCCGGCTGCCGCACCGCCTCGTGGTCACCGCCGCCGGCCGGCTGACCCGCCCCACGGGCTGACCTGCCCCGCCGACTTTTCTAAACGACGAGGGGGGGTGCGGATGCCCGTACGCCCCTCACCGCTGTCGGTTCACCGGCTGGCGCACCGGGCATCCACCTATTTGAGGCTCTTCTGCAGCAGCACGGTGCCGAGCCAGCGGTCGAACTTGAAGCCGACCTTGCCCATCCGGCCGATCTCCTCGAAGCCGAAGTCACGGTGCAGCCTGATCGACGCGTCGGCGCCCTGGTCGGCGACGACGGCGATGATCTCCTTGAGCCCGGCCGCCTTGGAGCGCTCGATGAGTTCGCCGAGCAGCATCCGGCCCAGTCCCTTGCCGGTCGACGCCGCGCCGAGGTAGATCGAGTTCTCGACCGTGAACCGGTAGGCGCGTTTCTGCTTCCAGGGGCTGACCAGGGCGTAGCCGAGCAGCTGGCCGGCCGGGGAGACGGCCACGATGAACGGCATCCCGAGCTTGCCGAGATAGTAGTACTTGCTGCGCCACTCGGCCAGGGTCATCGGGTCGACGTCGAAGGTGACCGTGCTGTTGGCAACGTAATAGTTGTAGATCTCCCGGATATATGGCAGATCGGTGATTTGGGCCTCACGCATGGTGAATCCGAACGGCGCCTCTTCCGCGGGCGTCGGTCGGAGGTGCCGGGGCAATTGCCGGCGCGGCTGGTATTCCTCTTCAAGCACAGCTAACTCCTCCAGAGGGTTCCAGATTACCTGAGGGTCCAGTCCACCGGGGCCGCCCCGGCACGCACGAGGTACGCGTTGGCCCGGCTGAACGGCTTCGAGCCGAAGAACCCGCGCCGGGCCGACAGTGGGCTCGGGTGTGCGGACTCGATCACCGGGGTGTCCCCGAGCAGCGGCCGCAGCGTGCCGGCATCCTTCCCCCACAGGATCGCGACGAGCGGCCGATCGCGGGCAACGAGGGCACGGATGGCCTGCTCGGTCACGCGTTCCCAGCCTCGGCGCCGGTGCGAACCGGCGAGTCCGGCCTGCACGGTGAGCACGCGGTTGAGCAGCAGCACCCCCTGCCCCGACCACGGGGAGAGGTCGCCGGTGGCGGCGGTCACCCCCACGTCGTCGTGCAGCTCCCGGCCGATGTTCGCCAGGCTCCGCGGCAGCGGGCGCACGTGCGCCTCGGCCGCGAAGGCGAGCCCGATCGGATGCCCGGGGCTCGGATACGGGTCCTGGCCGACGACCAGCACCCGCACGTCGTCGAACGGCTCGGCGAAGGCGCGGAAGACGTTCTCCGGGGCCGGCAGCCAGGTCCGCCCGGCCCGGGTCTCGGCCTGGAGGAACGACGCCATCCGGTCGATCTCCTGGCCCACGGGCGCCAGCGCCTGCGCCCAGCCGGGATCGATGGTCCGGCCGGCGGCCAGCGCCTCGAGGGTGAAGGGCATGCCCGGCTCAGGCCCCGAAGGTGCTGACGAGCACGCCGCCGTCGGCCTGGCTGACCCGCCAGACGCTGCCGGCTCCGACGACGCTGAGCGCGCCCTCGCCGACGACCAGGGCGGTGTTCTCGTCCACGGCCAGTCCGCCCTCGATCAGGCCGGCCTCGGTGGCCGCGATCAGCCGGGAGAGCGTGCCCCACTGGGCGGCGTGCACCTCCACGGTGACGTCGAGCAGCCCGATGCCGGGTTCGATGGTGATCTCGTCGAGCCCCTCGGCGGCGTGTTCGCCGCTGACCTCGACGCCGCCCATGCGCCAGCCACCGATCAGGGCGCGCTCGGCCGCGATCATCGCACCGGCCGAGAAACCGAGATAAGGGATGCCCGCGGCCACCTGGCGGCGGACCTCTCCGGCGATCGGGGCCACGGCGGCCAGGTAGGCCGGGGTGACTCCGCCGCCGACCAGGATGCCGTGGGCCTCGGAGACCGCGGTCAGGGCGAAGACGTCACCCGGGGTCACCACGGTGACCTTCGGCTCGAACTCGCCGGCCGCCGAGACGGCGGCGACCAGGTTCGCGGCGTGCTCGGCGCCGTCTTCGTCACGCACGGCGAGGATCGCGATGCGGGGCTCCGCGCGGCCTGCCGCGACTCCGCGCGCCGTGGCCTCGGCCAGGAAGGGGCCGAAGACGGCCGCGTCGGTCTCGGCGTTCCAGCCGCCGCCAACCAGGTGCACGCTCACAGCGCGGCGCCTGCGACGCGCTCCACCACGAGCGGCAGGCTCGCGGCGAGCAGGCTCGCAGCGGGCAGGTTGTCTTCACACAGGGTGTCGGCAGGCAGGGTCGCACCCGTGAGGCTCTCCGACACGGGAGGCAGCGACGACCAGGGGAACACAATCCAGCGGTCCGTTTCACACCAGGTGAAGTCGGGCACCAGCACCGTGCGGGGCTTCGTGTAGAGGGTGGCGGTGCGCACCTCGCAGGCGGTCTCCCGCAGCAGCGCGACGACCATCGCGAGCGTGTGCCCGGAGTCGGAGACGTCGTCGACGAGCAGCACGCGCAGGCCGGTCAGCGACGGCGCGTCGAGCATCGGTCCCGACAGGACCGGCTCGGGGAGGCGCTGGTCGACGCCGGTGTAGAACTGCACGTTGATGCTGCCGCAGTTCTTGGTGCCCAGCGCGTACGACATGGCACCGGCGAGCAGCAGCCCGCCGCGGGCGATGGCGATCACGACATCCGGCCGGAAACCGCTCGACAGCACCGCCTTGGAGAGCTGCCGGGACGCGTCCGCGAACACGTCCCAGCCCAGCACTTCCCGCTCAATTCCGGTCACATCACTTGCAGCGTCGTCCGCGTCGAATCCCATTTCCCAATGCTAGGTCACCACTGATAGGTCACGGCGCGGTCACCGCCCGTTCACCGCCCGCGCCGTCGCCGGTCAGGCCAGGTGCCGCTCCTCGTGGCCGTTGTAGATCGACAGCGGCCGGATCAGGGCGTTCGACGCCGTCTGCTCGATGATGTGCGCGGTCCACCCGGTGAGGCGGGCCGCGACGAAGATCGGCGTGAAGGTGAGGGTGTCGAATCCCATCAGGTTGTACGCCGGCCCCGACGGATAGTCCAGGTTCGGCAGGATGCCGGTGCGCTGGGTCATCCCGGCCTCGAGGGATTCGTAGAGCTCCAGCAGGTCGGGCCGGTCGTAGTGCTCGACCAGAGTGACCAGCGCGGTGCGCATGGTCGGCACCCGCGAGTCCCCGTGCTTGTACACCCGGTGGCCGAAGCCCATCACCTTGCGCTTGGCGGCGAGGGTTTCGTTCAGCCACGCCTCCGCGCGCTCCCCGGCCCCCAGGCCGAGCCCGACCTCGTCGAAGATGTGCATCACGGCCTCGTTCGCCCCGCCGTGCAGTGGGCCCTTGAGCGCCCCGATCGCGCCGGTGACCGCAGAGTGCAGGTCGGACAGGGTGGAGGTGATCACCCGCGCGGTGAACGTTGACGCGTTGAAGGAGTGCTCCGCGTACATGATCATCGACACGTCGAACGCGTTCACGACCACGAGTTCGGGCACCTCGCCGAACGTCATGAACAGGAAGTTCGCCGAATAGCCCAGGTCGCTGCGCGGTTCGATCAGCTCGAGGCCGCGACGACGGCGCTGATCGTAGGCCACGATGGCCGGCATCTGGGCCCAGAGCCGCAGACCCTTGGCGCGGTTGACCGCCGGCGACGCATCCGCCGCGTCGGGATCGTTCGCCCCGATCAGGCTGACCGCCGTGCGCACGACGTCCATCGGGTGCGCCGTCATCGGCAGCTCGTCGATGACGCGCTTCACCGCGGGCGCCAGGTGCCGGAGCGAACGCTCCAGCTCCTCGAATTCGCCCAACTCGACGTCGGTCGGCAGTTCGCCGTGCCAGAGCAGGTAGGCCACCTCCTCGAAGCTCTTCTGCGCCGCCAGCTCCTGCACCGGGTAGCCGCGGTACAGCAGCGAGTTCGTGTCCGGGTTGACCTTGGACACCTGCGTGTGGTCGACCACGACGCCGGCGAGGCCCTTGTAGACGGTCGGTTCGTTCTGACTCATGTCGCTCCCTTGCGTTGAGACTGGATCTGCGTGCGGGGCCGGAATGTTACGAGGCAACATCCGGGTTGAGGGTGAAGTTGAAGACGCCGGAATCGAAATGGCTGTACGACTCGTAGTCGAGCAGCTCGTAGAGCCTCGCCCGGTGCTGCATCTCCGGCAGCAGGCTCGTCAGCGACCCCTCCGCCTCGATGGTGTCGAGGCCGCGTTCGGCCGCGCCCATCGCGAGCCGCAGCAGGGACACCGGGAAGATGACGATGTTCATGCCGACATCCGCCAACTGCCGGGTCGTGTAGAGCTCACCCTTGCCGAATTCGGTCATGTTCGCCAGCACCGGCACGTCCACGGCGGCTCGGATGGCCGCGAACTCGGCCAGGGACGCCATCGCCTCCGGGAAGATCGCGTCGGCCCCGGCGTCGACGAGTTTCTTTGCCCGGTCGACCGCGGCGGCCAGACCGTCGACGGCACGGATGTCCGTGCGCGCCATGATCAGGAAGTTCGGGTCGCGCCGGGCGTCCACCGCCGCGCGGATGCGCTTGGCCGCCGTTCCGTCGTCGACAACCTGCTTGCCATCCAGATGACCGCAGCGTTTCGGATTGACCTGATCCTCGATGTGCATGCCGGCCAGGCCGGCATCCTCGAGCGTCTGGATCGTGCGCGCCACGTTCATCGGCTCGCCGAAACCGGTGTCGGCGTCCACGATCGTGGGCAGGTCGCTCATCCGGGCGATCTGCTGGCTCCGGCCGGCCACCTCGGTGAGGGTGGTCAGGCCGATGTCGGGCAGCCCCAGGTCGGCCGAGAGCACCGCTCCGGAGATGTACACCCCTTCGAAGCCCTTGGCCGCGATCAGCCGGGCCGACAGCGGGTTGAACGCCCCCGGGAAGCGCAGCAGCCGGCCGCTCGCCAGGTCCGCGCGGAACGCGGCCCGCTTGTCCGCCGGGGTCAGAGTCGAGTACAGCATCAGAAGATTCCGTTCGGGGTGGGGAGCGAGGCGATCAGCCCGTTGCGGGCCACGATGGTGAGCTGGCCGAGTTCGCCGGCGCCGAGCCGTGGCAGGCGTTCGGCCGCGCTGAGGAACCGCACGATCTCACCCTCCTCGACGACGTCCTGCGCGAGGGTGCGGAACTTGTGCACGTACTCGGCCCGCCCGAACGGCTTCGCGCCGAGCGGGTGGGCGTCGGCGACGGCGATCTCGTCCACGATCCGGCTGCCGTCGGTGAGCGCGATCTCGACGCGGCCGCCGAAGGCCTTCTCGGCCGGGTCGAGCGAGTGGTACCGGCGGGTCCACTCCGGGTCCTCGGTGGTGGTCACCTTGTTCCAGAGGGCGATCGTGTCGGCTCGGCCGGCGCGTTCGGGCCGGTAGGAGTCCACATGGTGCCAGCTGCCGTCCTGCAGGGCGACCGTGAAGATATAGGGAATGGAGTGGTCGAGGGTCTCGCGGCTGGCCGTGGGGTCGTACTTCTGCGGGTCGTTCGCGCCCGAACCGATCACATAGTGGGTGTGGTGGCTGGTGTGGATGATGACGGATGCGACGTTGGCCGGGTCGATCAGCGCCGGGTGCTCCCGGTGCAGCTTCCGGGCCAGGTCGATCCACGCCTGCGCCTGGTACTCCGCAGAGTGCTCCTTGGTGTAGCTGTCAAGGATGGCGCGTTTGGCCTCACCGATCGAGGGCAGCGAGACCTCGTAGGCGGCATCCGGGCCGTCGAGCAGCCAGGCGATCACGCCGTCTTCACCCTCGTAGATCGGGGTGGGGCTGGTTTCGCCGCGCATCGCGCGGTCGACCGCCTCCACAGCCATCTTGCCAGCGAAGGCCGGCGCGTGGGCCTTCCAGCTGGAGATCTCGCCCTTGCGCGACTGCCGGGTGGCCGTCGTGGTGTGCAGGGCCTGCCCCACCGCCTGGAAGATGGTCTCGGGGTCGAGACCGAGCAGGGTGCCGATTCCGGCGGCGGCCGACGGGCCGAGGTGAGCCACGTGGTCGATCTTGTGCGCGTGCAGGCTGATGCCCTTGACCAGGTCGATCTGGATCTCATAGCCCGTGGCGATCCCGCGCACGAGATCGCCACCGGTCAGGCCGCGGGCGATGGCGAGGTGCTGGGCCACCGCGACGACCGGCGGGATGTTGTCGCCGGGGTGTGAGTACTCGGCGGCGAGGAACGTGTCGTGGTAGTCGAGCTCACGCACGGCCACCCCGTTGGCCCAGGCCGCCCACTCCGGCGACACCCGGCGGGAGCGCTGCTCACCGAACACGGTCGCACCGACTCCGTTGAACGAGCGCGGATGCGCCAGGGCCTGCGAACGGGCCGACACCACCGGGCGCCGGGTCAGCGACGCCGCGGCGACCGCGGCGTTGTCGATCACGCGGTTGACGATCATCTCGGTCACCTCGTCGCTCACCGCGACCGGGTCGGCGGCGACCTCAGCGATCTTCCAGGCCAGCTGATCGGTGCGGGCGAGGTTCTCGTCGCTGCGGTGAACACGAACATGGTGAAGCTGCACGGTGGATCCCTTCGAGTAGTTCGACTGATGCGATTAGTGCGATTGGCCGGCCGGGACGGCCGAGGACCCTTGGAGCGTCGCGAGAACGCTGGTGAGGCTCTGGTGGAGGTGCACGTGCGTGGCGTGCGCGGCCAGCGACGAGTCGCCGGCCAGCACCGCGTCCACGATGAGCAGGTGCTCAGCCGCGGCGCTGCGAAGCCGGTCCGGGTTGTCCCTGGCCAGGCGACGGATGCGGGCGAGGTGTGTCCGCACCCCGGCGAGCGCCCCCACGAGGAAGGGGTTCGCCACGGCCTCGTCGAGGGCCAGGTCGAACTCGTCGATCAGCTCGTAGTAGCGGCGCAGTCCCGGTTCGCCCTGCAGGATCAGCTCCGAGGCCACAAGGAATTGCGTGCGCAGGGCCTCGAAGACCGCCGGGTCGCGGCGCTCGGCGGCGATCCGGGCGGCGTGTTCCTCCAGGGCCCGCCGCACCTCGTAGAGTTCCCCGATGCTGTCCACGTTCATCTCGGTGACCATGAAACCGCGGCCGGGGCGGCCGGCCACGAGGCCGTCGGCGATCAGCCGGGCGATCGCCGCGCGAAGTGGTGTGCGCGACACCCCGATCCGGGCGGCTTGCTCCACCTCGAGCAGCCCGGTGCCGGGCGCCAGAAGGCCATCGAGAATCTCGCCGCGCAGCTGCCGGTAGGCGCGTTCACTCGCTCGAACCGGGGCTGTGTTCCCCGCCGTTGGGGTTTCTGTATACACAAACCACATGTTATTCCCATATTGCGGGTTATGTGCCAGACTTCACGAATTCTATGTATACATAGGAACTTCAACGGGGAGGTTCGAATGTCAGCGGAAGCGTCGGCGGGGTATCACGACCTGTGGCAGCGAAGCATTGACGACGGCACGCGCTCGGCGTTCTGGCTGCAGGCAGCCCAGGCGATCGACTGGGTCCGGCCGCCGGCGGTGGCACTGGAGGGACGTTCCCCCGGCGCCTGGCGCTGGTTCCCCGACGGCGAACTCAACACCAGCTACAACGCGCTCGACCGCCACGTGCTCGCCGGCCGCGGCGACCAGACGGCCGTCATCTACGACTCGGCGATGTCCGGCACCCGGGCCCGCCTGAGCTATCGCGAACTCCTGGGGCGCGTCGAGCGCTTCGCCGGTGTGCTCCGTGCCAGCGGCGTCGGCCAGGGCGACCGAGTGATCGTCTACCTGCCGATGATCCCCGAAGCCATCGTCGCAATGCTGGCCTGTGCCCGCATCGGCGCCATCCACTCCGTCGTCTTCGGCGGCTTCGCCGCCAGCGAGCTCGCCGTGCGGATCGACGACGCCCGGCCGACCGTGATCGTGACCGCCTCCGGCGGCCTCGAGCCGGGCCGGGCGGTCGAATACCTGCCCCTGGTGCAACGCGCCCTCGCCCGCAGCAAGGGCTCGGTGCGCACAGTCATCGTGCGCGACCGGGAGATGATCCCCGGCTGCGCCGCCGACTACGCCGGCACCGGCGACGTGACCTGGCTGGACTGGGCCCACGAGGAGAACGAGGCCTCCCCGGCTGCGGCGGTCAGCCTGCGCTCCGAGGACCCGCTCTACATCCTGTACACCTCCGGAACGACCGGAAACCCGAAGGGGATCGTCCGCGACAACGGCGGCCATGCCGTAGCCCTGGCCTGGTCCATGGCCAACATCTACGACGTCAAGCCGGGCGACGTCTTCTGGGCGGCCTCGGACGTGGGCTGGGTCGTCGGCCACTCCTACATCGTCTACGCCCCGCTGCTCGTCGGCGCCACCACGGTCATCTACGAGGGCAAACCGGTCGGCACCCCGGATGCCGGGGCATTCTGGCGTGTGGTGGAGGACTACCAGGTGTCGGTCCTGTTCACGGCGCCCACGGCCATCCGCGCCATCCGCCGCGTCGACCCGGACCTGGTCGAATTGGCGAAACACGACATCCGCAGCCTGCACGGGCTGTTCCTGGCCGGCGAACGCCTCGACCCGGAGACCTACCACTGGGCGAACGACGGGCTGCACTGCCCAGTGGTCGACCACTGGTGGCAGACTGAGACCGGCTGGGCGATCGCGGCGAACCCGCGGGGCATCGCCGACATCCCGACGAAACCGGGCTCGGCCACATTCCCGGTTCCCGGCTACGACATAGCCATCCTCGATTCCAGGGGCAAGCCGGTCACGAAGGCCGGCAAGGACGGCAACATCGCCATTCGCCTGCCCCTGCCGCCCGGCACCCTGCTCGGAGTCTGGGGCAGCGAGGAACGGTTTGAGAGCGCGTACCTGTCCGCCTTCCCCGGGTTCTACGCCACCGGCGACTCCGGCCACTTCGACGAGGACGGCTACCTCTATGTGATGGGCCGCACCGACGACGTGATCAACGTCGCCGGGCACCGGCTGTCCACCGGCTCGCTTGAGGAGGTGCTGACCCTGCACCCCGCGGTCGCCGAGTGCGCCGTGCTCGGCGTGCACGACCCGCTCAAAGGACAGCGTGCGGCCGGCTTCGTCACGCTCAAGGCCGGGGCCACGATCGACCACGACACCCTTGCGGCACAGCTCATCGCGCTGGTCCGGGAGCATGTCGGGCCGGTGGCCGCGTTCCGCGACGTGACCATCCTGGACCGGCTGCCGAAGACCCGGTCGGGAAAGATCCTCCGCAAGACCATCCGGCAGATCGTCGACGGCGAGCCCTACACGGTGCCGCCCACGATCGAGGATCCCACGGTTCTCGACGCCCTGAAGCAGGCCGTGCATGGGGTCGGCCCGCACGCCTGACGCACCACTCGACCCCCCACAGATCACCCCATCACCATCCACACAGTCACATCCCTTCACCGGAGCAAAGGAGCCCGCATGACGGAATCACTGAAAGACAAACTTCCGGACGGAGTAGTACCGTCCACCATCGACTACATCGCGTATGAGAAGACCCCGAAGTTCATCCAGCTGAAGAAGCGGCGGCGCGGATTCGTGCTGCCGCTGGCAGCGTTCTTCTTCATCTGGTACTTCGCCTTCGTGCTCGTCGCAGCGTATCTGCCCGACGTGATGGCGATCCCGGTGTTCGGCAGGTTCAACCTCGGACTGGTGCTCGGACTCGGCCAGTTCGTCACCACCTTCGCCATCACCATGTGGTACGTGTCGTACTCGAACCGCCGCCTCGACCCCCTCGGGGCAGAGCTGCGTGCCGAGCTTGAGGAGATGGACAAGAAATGATCGCAACCAGCATTCTGCAGTCGCTGCCGGGCCGGCTGGCCCAGGCGGTCGAACCCTCGGAGAACAACCCCGTTCTGAACATCTCGATCTTCCTCGCCTTCGTGGCGGTGACCCTGATCGTCGTCATCCGGGCGGGGCGCAACAACAAGACCGCGGCCGACTACTACACCGGCGGCCGGTCCTTCACCGGCCCGCAGAACGGGTTCGCCATCGCCGGCGACTACCTCTCCGCGGCGTCGTTCCTCGGCATCGTCGGGGCGATCGCGGTCAGCGGCTATGACGGCTTCCTGTACTCGATCGGCTTTCTCGTGGCCTGGCTCGTCGCCCTGCTGCTGGTGGCCGAGCTGATGCGCAACACGGGCAAGTACACCATGGCGGATGTCCTCTCCTTCCGCCTGCGCCAGGGTCCCGTGCGCGTGGCGGCGGCGACGACGACCCTTGCCGTCTGCTTCTTCTACCTCCTGGCCCAGATGGCCGGAGCCGGTGGTCTCGTGTCACTGCTCCTCGGCATCAACGACAAGGTCGGGCAGTCGGTCGTGGTCACCGTCGTCGGCGGCCTGATGATCATGTACGTGCTCATCGGCGGCATGAAGGGCACCACCTGGGTTCAGATCATCAAGGCCTTCCTGCTCATCATCGGCGCGTTCGCGATGACCGTGTGGGTGCTGGCCATCAACGGCTTCAACTTCTCGGCGCTCCTCGACTCGGCCATCGCGGCCTCCACGAGCGTGCCGGCCGACGCCATCCTGGTGCCCGGCCTGAAGTACGGCGAGAACCCGCTCGACTTCGTCTCGCTCGCCATCGCCCTGGTCCTAGGCACCGCGGGTCTGCCGCACGTGCTGATGCGCTTCTACACGGTTCCCAGCGCCAAGGAAGCCCGTCGCTCCGTCGTCTGGGCGATCTGGCTGATCGGCGCGTTCTACCTGTTCACCCTGGTGCTCGGGTTCGGTGCCGCCGCGCTCGTCGGGGCCGACACCATCCTCGCCGCTCCCGGTGGCGTGAACTCGGCCGCACCCCTGCTGTCCCTCGCCCTCGGCGGACCGCTGCTGCTCGGCTTCATTTCGGCCATCGCGTTCGCCACGATCCTGGCCGTGGTGGCCGGGATCACGATCACCGCCGCAACCTCCTTCGCCCACGACATCTACATGAGCGTGATCAAGAAGGGCAAAGGTGACCCCGACGCCGAGGTCAAGGTGGCACGTCGCACCGTCGTCGTCATCGGCATCCTCTCGATCGCCGGCGGCATCGGCGTGCAGGGGCAGAACATCGCCTTCCTGGTGGCCCTGGCCTTCGCGGTCGCGGCGAGCGCGAACCTGCCGACCATCCTGTACTCGCTCTTCTGGCGCGGCTTCACCACCCGCGGCGCCGTGTGGAGCATGTACGGCGGCCTCGCGGTCACCGTCGGACTGATCATCTTCTCGCCGGTCTTCTCCGGCACGGAGACGTCGATGTTCGGTGCCGACGTCGATTTCGCCTGGTTCCCGCTCAGCAACCCCGGCATCATCTCCATCCCGGTCGGGTTCTTCCTGGGCTGGCTCGGCTCGGTCACCAGCACCCGCAAGGAAGACCCGCTGCTGGCCGCGGAGATGTCCGTTCGGTCGATGACCGGCTTCGGCGCCGAGAAGGCCTCCGAGCACTGATCGACCCGCACGACCCGCATGACCCCTGCTCCCCTCGGCTGTACCTCAGCCGGGGGGAGTAGTGTCATCGGCGGGCTAGAGGGCCAGACCATCCGCCTGTGCCGAGCCTCTGACACATCACTGGAGAAGATCCATAAATGAAAGCAGCACGCTTCCACGGCCAGAAAGACGTCCGCATTGAGAACATCGAGGAGCCGGTAACCCGCAGCGGCACGGTGAAGATCGCCGTCGCCTGGTGCGGCATCTGCGGCACCGACCTGCACGAGTACCTCGAAGGCCCGATCTTCATCTCGGCGCCCGGCCACCCGCATCCTCTCTCCCAGGAATCCGCACCGGTCACGATGGGCCACGAGTTCTCCGGCACCATCGAAGAGGTCGGCGACGGGGTCGAGGGCCTCAAGGTGGGCGACAACGTCGTCGTGGAGCCGTACTTCGTCTGCAACGAGTACCCGCCTTGCATGGCCGGCAACTACCACCTCTGCGAGAAGATGGGCTTCATCGGACTCGCCGGCGGCGGGGGCGGCCTCAGCGAGAAGGTCGTCGTCGACCAGCGCTGGGTGCACCCGATCGGTGACATCCCCCTCGACGAGGCCGCGCTGATCGAGCCTTTGTCGGTCGCGCACCACGCCGTAGTCCGCAGTGGCGCGAAGGCCGGAGATGTCGCCCTCATCGGCGGCGCCGGCCCCATCGGCCTGCTGACGGCCGCCATCCTCAAGGGGATCGGCGTGACGACGATCGTGTCCGAGCTGAGCGTCGCCCGCAAGGAGAAGTCACTCTCGAGCGGCGCCGCCGACTACGTCGTCGACCCGACCACGGAGAACGTCAAGGCCCGCGTGCTCGAGCTCACCGACGGCGTCGGCGTGGATGTCGCGTTCGAGTGCGCCGGCGTCAACATCGTGCTCGACACGCTGCTCGACGCGCTGCGCCCGGCCGGCGTGCTGGTCAACGTCTCCATCTGGGGACACCCGGCCACTGTGGACATGCAGAAGATCGTACTCAAGGAGATCGACCTGCGCGGCACCATCGCGTACGTGCGCGACCACGAGGAGACCATCGCACTGGTGACGAGCGGCAAGATCGACCTCAAGCCGTTCATCACCGGCCGGATCGCGCTCGACGACCTCATCACCGAGGGCTTCGACACCCTGATCAACCACAACGACACCGCTGTGAAAATCCTGGTCCACCCCTAGGCAGACCGCTTGACCGCGTCAGTCCTTGGGCACCAGCGGTCCGCGCGCGACTCGCGTGGGGGCCGCCTGCGCAACCGGCTTGATCACGATCAGGTCCAGGTTGACGTGGGCGGGTCGTTCGACGCTCGACACGATCGTCTCGGCGATGTCTTCCGCGGCGAGCGGATTCGGCACCCCGGCGTAGGCCGCGGCGGCCTTCTCCGCATCACCGTCAAAGCGCACCAGCCCGAATTCCTCGGTCTGCACCATCCCGGGGGCAACCTCGATCACCCGGATCGGCTCGCCATTCAATTCCAAGCGCAAGACTTCCATCAGGGCGTGCGCGGCGAACTTCGCCGCGTTGTACCCTCCACCTCCGAGGTAGGCGACATGACCGGCAATGGACGTGACCGTGACGATGTCGGCGGCGCCGCCCTGCTCCCGAATCGCGGCCCGCAGCAGCGGCAGCACCGCGCTCGTGACCCGCTTGACCGCAAGCACGTTGATCTCGAACATCCAGGCCCAATCCTCGACCCTCGACTCCTCGACGCTATCGAGCCCCACCGCGCCGCCCGCATTGTTGACCAGCGCGTGCACCGGCCCGGACGCCGCGAGGAAGTCCCGCAGCGCGTCCACATCGGCCTGCCGGGTGAGGTCGGCCGTGAAGACCTGCGCCCCGGTCTCCGCCTGCAGCGCCGCGAGGCGGTCGGCGCGGCGGGCCACCCCCACCACGTCCCAGCCCCGCTGGCGGAACAGGCGCACCGTGGCGGCACCAATCCCCGAACTCGCGCCGGTCACAACGACTCTCTGTGTACCCATGACTCCATTCTGGTCGGAGAACCCTCATGATGAGTCCACGCGTCGCCGGAACGCCGCACGTGCAGAAAAGACGGGTGCCGCTCTGGGACAACGCGCGCTGGATCGCGATCACCCTGGTGGTGCTCGGGCACGCCATCCTGAAGCTCATCGCCGAGTCGGATGTCGCCTACGAGTTCTACCTGTTCGTCTACGCCTTCCACGTTCCGCTGTTCGTCGCCGTCAGCGGGTATTTCGCCCGGTCGGGCCCACTCGGCACCCGCCAGCTGCACCGGTTAGTCACCGACATCGTGCTCCCCTACGTGGTCTTCGAGACGATCTGGACGCTCGCGCGTTGGCTGCTCGGCGGCGAATTCCGGCTGGACTACTCGACCCCGTCCTGGACGCTGTGGTTCCTGATCGCGCTCCTGATCTGGCGCCTCGCGCTGCCTTTCCTCGTGCTGCTGCGCCATCCCCTGCTGATCAGCGTGGTCATCTCCGTCGGCGCCGGGTACTCCGAATCGATCGACAGCACCTTCGCCATCTCGCGCACGCTCGGGCTGCTGCCGTTCTTCGTCTTCGGCTGGCAGCTGCGCCAGTGGAAGCTCACCGACCGCTGGCTGGGGTTGAACACCGCCGGGGTGTGGCGCTGGCGGATCGGCGCGATCACACTGTTCACGGCACTGTTGGGCCTGATCGTGGCGAACATCGACGCACTGCGCGTGGCGCAGGTGCGCCAGTTCCTGCTCTACGACAAGGCCTACCCCGCCTTCGGCTACGACGAGCTCTGGGCCGGCGGCATCCGTCTGGGTCTGATCCTGCTCGCGTTCGCCCTCGTCGTCGCCTTCCTGGTGCTCATTCCGCGGCGACGCACCTGGTTCACGACCTACGGTGCGGCAACCATGTACATCTACCTTCTGCACAGCTTCGTGCTGTTCCCCCTGCGGGAGAGCGGGGTGCTCGGCGGGCCCCAGCCGGGCTGGGTGCTGCCCGCGACAATCGGTTTCAGCGTGCTGATCTCCGTCGCGCTCTCGCAGCGCATCGTGCGCACGGTCTTCCACCCGCTGATCGAGCCGCGCGCGCGCTGGCTGTTCCGCAGGAAGGCTCGCACCGACACCGGCACGATCGTGCTGCCGCACCTGGAGGCGCCGGTCGACACTTCGTCGGCCGGGCCACCCGCCGGCACGGCGCCGGATGCGCCGCGCTGACCGCTTCGTGACGCCGTGTTGCGGTGTCCGTTGCCAGGCCGAGGACCCCCTGCCTAAACTCGCAGGCAGAGCGCTGGAGGGTCCACGCTCGTCGAGGATCACCCGGGAGATCACCTCATGAGCGACAACGTTGCAGACTGGAAGTTCGAAACCAAGCAGGTGCACTCCGGTGCCCAGCCCGACCCGACCACCAACGCCAGGGCCACCCCGATCTACCAGACCACGTCCTACGTGTTCAACAACGCCCAGCACGCGCAGAACCTGTTCGCCCTGGCCGAGTTCGGCAACATCTACACCCGCATCATGAACCCGACCCAGGCCGTCGTCGAGGAGCGCGTCGCCGCCCTCGAAGGCGGCACCGCGGCCCTGCTCCTGGCCTCGGGCCAGGCCGCCTCCACCTTCGCGGTGCTGAACATCGCCCAGGCCGGCGACCACATCGTCTCGTCCAGCTCGATCTACGGCGGAACCTACAACCTGTTCAAGTACACGCTGGCCAAGCTGGGCATCGAGACCACCTTCGTCGAGAACCAGGACGATGCCGAGGAATGGCGCCGGGCGCTGCGCCCGAACACCAAGCTGTTCTTCGCCGAGACCATCGGCAACCCCAAGATCAACGTGCTCGACATCCGTCTCGTGGCCGATGTGGCCCACGCCGGCGGGGTGCCGCTCATCGTCGACAGCACCATCGCCACCCCCTACCTGATCCGGCCGTTCGAGCACGGCGCGGACATCGTCGTGCACTCGGCCACGAAGTTCCTCGGCGGCCACGGCGCCGTGATCGGCGGCGTCATCGTCGACGGCGGCACGTTCGAATGGTCCAAGAACGTCGAGAAGTTCCCCGGCCTCACCGAGCCGGACCCGTCGTACCACGGTGTCAGCTACACGGGCGCGGTCGGCGACGGAATCGCCTACATCATCAAGGCGCGCGTGCAGCTGCTGCGTGACCTCGGTTCCGCGATCGCCCCGGCGAGCGCCTGGCAGCTGATCCAGGGCATCGAGACGCTCAGCCTGCGCATCGAACGCCACGTTCAGAACGCCCAGGACATCGCCGAGTGGCTCGAGAACCACCCCGACATCGCCTCGGTCAACTACGCCGGGCTGCCGTCGAGCCCCTGGTACGCCGCCGCCAACACATACGCGCCCCGCGGTGTCGGGGCCGTCCTGTCCTTCGAGTTGACGGGCGGAGTGGATGCCGGCCGCGCCCTGGTCGACAACCTCGCGCTGTTCAGCCACCTGGCCAACATCGGCGACGTGCGCTCGCTCGTCATCCACCCGGCCTCGACCACGCACGCGCAACTCACCCCGGAGCAGCAGCTCACCGCCGGTGTGACGCCGGGCCTGGTGCGCCTCTCGGTCGGCATCGAGAACATCGCCGACCTGAAAGCCGACCTGGAGACCGGCCTGGCAGCCGCCCGCGCGGTCGTGCAGACATCCCGCGCCAACGCCTGACCCACCCGGCCGCCGCCTCCTCCCGGCACCCGCTCCTCCCGGCACCTACTCCTCCCGGCACCCGCTCCTCCCGGCACCCGCTCCTCCCGGCACCCGCTCCTCCCGGCACCCGCTCCTCCCGGCCGGTAAGCACTCAACCGGCCGGTAACCAATTCGACGGAGATTTTGGCCGCCAGCCTCGATTTCGGCCCGTTTACGGCCCAAATCGGCAAAATCTCCGTCGAATTCGTTCGGGCGGCGGGCTGACCGGGCTCCGCCGTGTCCGGTAACAAAGCGCCGGAAGGGCTGTCCACCCGGCAGAATAGGGGGCCTATGGACTGGCAATATTCGGCAGACACCGTCCCGTCGAGCTTCGTGACCGAAGCCCAGGCTCGGTCGCTTCTCGGCAAACCCCCGGCGACGGGTGCCTGGCGCGACGGCGATCCCGTGGGAAACCGCCGTTTCCTCGACGTCGGCCCTCTGCACTTCGAGGCCGGCGGCACCCTCGGGGCCGTGCGGATCGCCTACGAGACCTGGGGTGAGCGTTCCCCGAACGGCGACAACGCCCTGCTCGTGCTGCACGCCCTCACCGGCGACAGCCACCTAGTCGGCCCGGCCGGCGACGGCCACGCGACCGCGGGTTGGTGGAGCGGCATCGTCGGCCCCGGCCTGGCCATCGACACCGACCGCTGGTTCGTGGTGGCCCCGAACATGGTCGGCGGCTGCCAGGGCAGCACCGGTCCGGCCTCCCTCGCGCCCGACGGCTCCGAATGGGGCACCCGGTTCCCCTACCTCACCATTCGCGACCAGGTCGCCGCGCAGGTCGCCTTCGCCGACCGGCTCGGCATCGACCGCTGGGCCGCGGTCGTCGGAGGCTCGATGGGCGGGATGCACGCGCTCGAGTGGGCCATCGAGCATCCGTCCCGCGTAGCCCGCCTGGCAATCCTCGCGGCGCCGCCGGTGACGACCGCCGACCAGATCGCGCTGAACTCCGTGCAGATCGAGGCCATCCGCAGTGACCCGTTCTTCCGGTCCGGCGACTACTACGACGCAGCGGACGGCGACGGCCCGACCCGCGGCCTCGCCCTCGCCCGGCGGATGGCGCTGCTGAACTACCGCAGCCCCGAGGAACTCAACCTACGCTTCGAGCGCGGCTGGCAGAGCGAGATCAGCCCCCTCGGCGCGGGCGGACGGTTCGCCGTCGAGTCCTACCTCGATTTCCACGGCAACAAGTTCACCCGGCGGTTCGACGCGAACAGCTACATCGTGCTGGTCGAGGCCATGAACTCGCACGACATCGGCCGCGGCCGTGGCGGCGTCGCATCCGCCCTGGCCCGCATCGATGCGCTCAGCGTCGTCGTCGGCATCGACAGCGACCGACTCTTCCCCCTCGAGGGCCAACGGGTCATCGCCGCCCACCTGCCGGGCAACATCGACGGCACGGATGCATTCACGCTCCACTCCGGCTTCGGCCACGACGGTTTTCTGATCGAGAACGATGCCATCGGCACCCAGCTGCGGCGCGTCTTGACCTCGCCCGCTCCCCCGCGCCGGGCTTGACACGGTTTCCGATCGGGACAAGCTTGACAGGCAGGTCAGGGAGCGAAAACGCGCTGAACCGAGTCGAATCTCTGAATGGGACGTACCCTGAATCGAGACGTATCCGAGGAGAGGACGCACGCCATGAAACCCGGTTTCGTCATCATGCTGATCTTCGGGGCGATCCTCTCCCTGCTCGGTTTCTCGCTGGCCATCGCCGGGGCGACGGCCGCCGTGGTCAACGCGCAGGACGATGACGGCTACCTCACCAGCCCCGCCCGTTCGTTCTCGGTGCAGACGTACGCGCTCACCTCGCCCCGCATGGGCTCGATCGAGATCCAGGACGTGCCGGCGGAGATCGGCGGCGTCCGGCTCCGCGCGGCCTCCACCTCCGCCGTGGACGTCTTCATCGGCATCGCGCCCCAGGCCGACGTCGACCGCTACCTGGCGGGGGTGAATCACACCGAGCTGCGCAACCTGGACATCAGCCCCTTCCGTGCGGTCTATCGGGACATCCCGGGTAGCGGCACCCCCGAAGCCCCCGGCGACCAGGACTTCTGGGCGTCATCCGCCGAGGGTTCCGGCACCCAGCAGATCGACTGGGATCTGACGAGCGGCAGGTGGGCGGTCGTCGTGATGAACGCGGATGCGAGTCCCGGCGTCTCCGTCGCGTTGCAGGCCGGCGTGCGCTTCGCGTTCCTCGGCCCGCTGGCCGTCGGGTTGCTGCTGGTCGGCCTGTTGATCCTGCTGACCGGCCTGGTGCTGACCGTGTTCGGGGCCATCGGGCTGGGCCGCGGCACTCCGCCCGCCCCCGGCGCGGCACCCGGCACCCCCGTCGGAGCGAGCGCCCCCGGCGCCGCCGCGGTGCCGACCGCTCCCGGTGAGCGGATCTTCCCCGCCCGGCTGACCGGCACCCTCGACGAGGGGCTGTCCCGCTGGCTGTGGCTGGTGAAGTGGATCCTGATCTTCCCACACGTGGTCGTGCTGCTGTTCCTGTGGTTCGGGTTCTTCGTCACCACGATCGTCGCCGGTTTCGCGATCCTGTTCACCGGCCGGTACCCGACGGCCATCTTCCAGTTCAACGTCGGCGTGCTGCGCTGGAGCTGGCGGGTCTCCTTCTACGCCTACTCGGCGCTCGGCACCGACCGGTACCCGCCGTTCAGCCTGACCTCGTCGGCCGACTACCCCGCAGACCTGCAGGTCGACTACCCCCAGCGGCTCTCGCACGGGCTCGTCCTGGTCAAGTGGTGGCTGCTGGCGATTCCGCACCTGGTGATCGTGGCGGCCTTCACCGGTAGCGCGACGACCTGGCGCTATGACGGGGACGACTGGATCTCGAACACCGCCCCCTCCCTGATCGGAGTGCTGGTGCTGGTCGCCGCCGTCATCCTCCTCTTCACCGGCCGGTACCGGCGCAGCCTGTTCGACCTGATCCTCGGCATCAACCGCTGGATCTTCCGGGTGACCGTCTACACCGCCCTGTTCCGCGACGAGTACCCACCGTTCCGCCTCGACCAGGGCGGCGGCGACACCCCGGCGCGCGCCCAGATCACACCGGCAGCACCCGCCGCGTCTGACGCATCCGTTGCGCCCGCCGGCGGACCGCCGTCGAGCATGCCCTGACCGGCGGCCCGTGCCCGCCAAGGACGCTTCCGGCAGGGCAGGCGCCGACGGATGCCGCGGGCCGCTCCGGGGAACCGACGCCGGGCAGGTAGGGTGCTGTATAGAGGGCCAAGAGGGGTGAAGCCGCCGCTATGCAACGCATCTACAAGGAACGTGACCGTCTGCTTCGCCGAGCGGCTCGCCTGTGCGGCCTGGCCGGCTCGGCCGCCGCACTCCTCGCGATGCTCGTCCCGGGCGGCCTGACCGTCAGCACCCTCGCCCGGAGCCTGCCGCTGCTGCTGTTGCTGGTGGCCGGCCAGTACCTGCTCGGCCGGTCCGGGCGGATGCGCTGGGTCGCCTTGATCCTGTTCTCCGGCATCGCCGTGATCCTGCTGGTCGGTTGGTCAGGCCGGCGTGCCACCGGCCTGAACCTGGTCGAGCAGGCGGTCATCGGCGGAATCGCCGCCGGGGCCCTGAGCTGCGTCGCCCTCGTGCTCGTGGTCAGCGCCTCCCGCCGCCTGGTTCTGTTTGCGGCCTTCGGCGCGACGGTCGCCGGCGTGATCGCCGCCACCCGCGCCTCGTCCGACACCACTGTGCCGCTCCTTCTCACCCTCAGCATCTGGCTCGCGATCACCCTGGTGGCCTGGTGGCTGGCCCAGAGCGTGCCGCGTGTCATGGCGCGCATCTCCTTCATCGGACGGGCCCACCTCTCCGAGCGCCATGCCAGCGAGCTCGAAGCCCAACGCCGGCAGGATGCCCGGCTGCTGCACGACACCGTGCTGGCCACCCTCACCCTGCTCGCGCACTCCGGTGTCGGCGTCAGCCCGGCCGCGCTCCGCCAGCAGGCCGGCGATGACGCCCGGCTGCTGCGGCAGCTACGGCTCGGCGGTCTTCCCACCCCGCGCCGCTCCGGGGTATACACGCTCGAGCCGGCCACCGAGTCGATGCTCGGCAGCACCCTGGAATCGGTCAAGCAGCGCTTCGGGCGGATGGGCCTCGACGTGGACTGGCACGGCAGCGGCCAGGTTCTCCTGCCCAGCGATGTGCTCGACTCCTTCCTCCTCGCGCTCGGCGAGTGCCTCGAGAATGTGCGACGCCACGCCGGCGTCGCCCGCGCCGACGTGACGATCACGGATGACGACACGACCGTGCGCGCCATGGTCACCGACGCGGGGGTCGGATTCGATCTCAGCAGGGTCAGCGCCGAACGCCTCGGGTTCGCCGAGTCGGTCGTGGCCCGCCTGCGCGATGTGGGCGGCAACGCTCGGCTCTTCTCCTCCCCCGGCTCGGGCACCACGGTCGTGCTCGAGGTGCCCAAATGACCGACCCCGGCATCGTCGACACCCGCAGCCGTGACGTGCGCCGGGCCGCGGGCGCGCCCGACCAACCGGGTACTCAGGACCGCCAGGAACGCCGGGAGCGCCGGCGCAGCTTTCGACGCCCCGAACGCACCGAGCAGACCACGCGGGCGAATCAGAGCGGCCTGGGCGGCCGCCACCTTGGCATCGGCCTGTCGTTCAGCGGCGGTTTCATCGCCCTGTTCCTGTTCGGGCAGTTCGCGGTGCAGTGGGGCGAGTATCCCGACCCGACGCCCAGCCTCATCGCCTGGGTTCTCCTTCTGACGACCACGGTCCTGTCGCTGATCACGGTGCAGCGCCTTTCGGCGCGGATGCCGGATTGGCTGTTCGCCACCGCCCTCGCCGCCGGGGCCGCCGTGGCGGCGCTCGACCTGATCGGGTCCTGGGGCGAGACCGGCTCCGGCGTCTACCCGACGGCCGCCGCTGCCGTCGGCACCCTGCTGATCTCGCTGGCCACCGTGCGCCGAGGCCGCGACGTCGTCTTCGCCGCGATGGCGCTCGGCGTGCTGCTCTTCCTCGGAGCGCTCACCGAGGAACGGGCCGACCCACTCACCTTCGCTCCCGATCTCCTAACGATCAGCCTCGCCATCCTGCCTCCGCTGCTCGGCGTGGCCACGGTGCGGGGCTTCCGCCGGATGACCCAGCGCGAGCTCGACCTGGTGCTGGTGCAGAGCACCATCTCCCAGCCGCAATTCGCGGTGGGGATGTTCGCCTCCGAAGAACTCGCCCGCATCGACCTCGACGCGGAGACCCTGCTCGACGACGTCGCGAAGGGACGCACGGCACTGCCGCTGAGTCCCGAGAAGTCGACGACGGCTGCAGCCCTCGCCACACAGCTGCGGCTGCACCTGATCCGAGGCCGCCGGGAGACCTGGCTGCACCACGCGATCACCGAGTCCGAGTTCCTCGGACCGTCTGTCAGCCTGCACGATCCGGCGGGGCTGGCCGGCATGCTCGACCCTGACCAGCGCGACGCCCTGCTCCGCACGATCTGGCTGCTGATCAGCGACACAACTCGCGCTGAGGCATCCGTTTCACTCTCTCTCGGACCGATTCGGCCCACGCACGGCGTCACCGCACGCCAGAAGTTACGATTTCCGATCGAATTGGCGACGACGGGTGTGCCACGGCGTCGAGTGGACCCCGAGACGTGGCAAGCTATCCGAGTAGTCGGCCCGCACGTCGATTCCAGCCGAGACGGAAGTCTGCACGTGGAAATCGAGTGCAGCATCGACAATCCTGCGGATGCCTAGGGTCCGTCGAACAACGCTGTTGAGCTTCTCAGTCGGGGCCAGAAGCACAAGGAGACAGAAGTGACGAACATAACCACGTTGAGCACTGCCGCACCGAGCAAGGACAACCCCATCCGGCTGGCCCTTGTCGACGACCACCGCATGCTGCTGGGGGCCCTCACCGAGTGGATCCGGGGGGCCGCGGACGACATCAACATGGTCGCCGCCGTCACCACCTGGCCCGAGCTGCTCACCCACCCCGAATTTCCCGTCGACGTCGTGCTCCTCGACCTCGACCTCAAAGACAACATTCCGGTCTCCCTGAAGATCTCGACGCTCAAGACGGCTGGCGTGAAGACCGTGCTGATGAGCACCTACTCCGAGGCCGGGCTCGTGCGCGAGGCGCTGGCCGCCGGCGCACTCGGCTACCTGGTGAAGAGCGAGGAGGCGACGATGATCGTCGAGGCGATCCGCTCCGCCTATGACGGCGAATCCTTCATCTCGGCCGAACTGGACGAAGCCCTCAACAACGGCGCGAACGGCGGTTCACCTCGCCTCAGCGCGCAGGAGCGCCGGGTGATGGCCCTCTACGGCGCGGGCGAGCCGGTCAAGGCCGTCGCGCACCAGCTCGGCATCTCCGAGGAGACCGCGAAGAGCTATCTCAAGCGCATCCGCGAGAAGTACCGTCTCGCGGGCTTCGACGTGGGTACCAAGGTCGCCCTGCGTAAGCGCGCCATCCACGACGGCATCCTGCTCCAGGGAGACTGACCCCCCGCGCCGCGAAACGTCGCGGCTACTCCGCGGCGACCACCCGGATGGCCGCGGTGCCGTACGGCAGCTCCACCCCGTTGCCCCGCCGGACACGGTCCACGAGGAACGTCGCCACGGTGAGCAGCAGGCCGAGGCCGCTCAGACCCAGGCCGATCCAGACCGGGGCGACGTAGCCGAGGCCGCCCGCGATGGCGAGACCGCCGAGGAACGCCCCGAGGGCGTTGCCGACGTTGAGCGCCGAGTGGTTCAGCGCCGCGGCGATCGACTGGCTGTCGTGGGAGACGTCCATCAGCCGGGTCTGGATCGTCGGCGACAACGCCGACGAGGCGGCGCCGACGAAGAACACGCCGATCAGCAGTCCGGGGACGGACTCGGCCGACAGAGCCAGCCCGGTCAGGGCCAGCAGCATCACGACGAAGAAGCCGTACATGCTGCGGCGCACGCTCCGGTCGGCCAGCGCGCCGCCGATGAAGTTGCCGATCGTCATGCCCACGCCGATCACCACCAGCACGAGCGGGACCGCGCCGGCTCCGAGGCCCGTGACCTCCATCACCAGCGGGGCCACGTAGGTGTACACGGCGAAGAGCCCGCCGAACCCGACGGCGCCGATGCCCAGCGCGAACCAGACCTGCACCCGACCGAAGGCGCGCAGCTCACTGCGCATGGTGGCCTGAGGGTTGCCGTCCTGCAGAGGCACCAGGGCGGCCACGGCGACGAACGTCGCCGCGAAGATGGCGGCGACGACGAGGTAGGCCACCCGCCAGCCGGATGTCTGGCCGAGCCAGGTGATCGAGGGCACGCCGATGACATTCGCAATGGTCAGGCCGCCGAGCACGAGGGCCACGCCGCGGGCCCGCTTGCCGGGGCCCATCAGGTCGGCCGCCACCAGGGAGGCGATCCCGAAATAGGCGCCGTGCGGCAGTGCGGCCACGAACCGGGCCGCAAGAACCAGCCCGAACGTAGGCAGCAGCGCCGATGCGATGGTGCTCAGCGTGAACGCGGCCAGCAAGGCGAGCAGCAGCTGTTTGCGCGGCCAGCGGGCGGCTGCCGCGGCGATCGTCGGGGCCCCGACGACGACGCCGAGGGCATACGCCGTGATCAGCCAGCCTGCCTGCGCGTTGGCGGCATCCGGGGAGGAGGCGTAGAGCGCGGGGAGGAGGTCCTGGGCCAGGTCGGGCAGCAGTCCCATGGCCACGAATTCGGTCGACCCGATGCCGAATCCACCGAGAGCCAGGGCGAGCAGGGCATAACGGATGCGGGCCGGCGACAGTGTCGCCGACCCGTCAGAAGAATCAGGCATGCCCCCCAGACTACGGGGCAGCGGTCCCGAACGAATTCGACGGAGATTTTGCTCAGAACACCGTCTTTGGGCTCAAAAACGGGTGTTTGACCCAAAATCTCCGTCGAATTTGCTCGACGCTTGGCACGGCGTTCCCGGACGCACCTGACTACGGGGCAGGGGCGGCGGCGGCCGATCCGTCGGCCTCGGCCAGGGCGGCCTCGAGGCGCTCGACCTTACCGGTCAGCTCGCCGGTGCGGCCGCCCCGGATGTCGGCCTTGAGCACCAGGGACACGCGCGGCCCCCAGGCGCCGACGGCTTCGGTGGCGGCTTTGACCACCCCGAAGACCTCGTCCCAGTCGCCCTCGATCGTGGTGAACATCGAGTCGGTGTGGTTGGGCAGGCCGGATGCGCGCACGATGCGCACGGCCGCGGCGACCGCGTCGTGCACGGACCCGTCATCATCGTGGGCGCCGGACGGGGCGACGGAGAATGCAACCAGCATGGGTTACTCCTTCTGATCGGGGGTGGATGGGAACAGGATCTGCCGCACGGCCCAGCCGAGCAGCACGACCTCGAGCACGTTGCGCACGGTCAGCACCAGCACCAGCGCCGGGTCTGCCGAGAGCAGGAGGTCGTAGAGGTGCGGGTAGACGAACTGGGTCAGGGCCGCGATGACGAGTCCGAGCACGGCGGGAAACCGCCAGGCGCGCCCTCGCATCAGCAGCCCGAGGAGGATGGGCGCGGCCAGCCAGGTCGTGAACTGCGGAGAGCCGACCTTGTTGACGACGATCAGGGTCAGCACCAGGGCCAGCGCCAGAGGCGGGAACAGACCGGCCGGGTCGGCGCCCGCGCGCAGCCTCTGCCAGGCGAGCAGCACCACGGCGAGCACGCAGAGGGCGAGCAGGGGGGTCATCGCCGCGATGGCGACGTTCGTGCCGGTGCCGATGATCTGGAAGGTGAGGATCTGCCGGTCGTAGTAGAGATAGCTGCCCGGTATACCCAGCGCGGCCTGCCACATCCAGAGGCCGGCGACCGGGGACTCGATCTGGATGCCGCGGTTCGTCTGCTCGCCGACGAAGCTCAGCACGTTCGGGCCGCTGCCGCTGACGAGCGCCATCAGAACGATGCCCAGGCTCGTGGCGACCGCTGCGGCGACCACCCGCCAGCGGTCTTTCGACACCACGAACAGCGCGATGACCAAGGCGACCGGCCAGATCTTGACCCAGGTGGCCAGGGTCAGCAGCACGGCGCCCCAGACCGGCCGGGTTCCGACGAGAAGCACCGCGACGATCGCCAGCGGCACGGTGACCGCATCGATCCGGGCGAGCGCGATGGGCCCGAGCAGCAGCAGGAAGCCCAGCCACCAGGCCGCCGCTCCGAGGGCTCGCCGGTTGCGGCCCCGACCGAGCAGCAGCGCGAACGCCCCGGCATTGAGCACGGTCACGAGACCGAGCCAGGAGGTGGCGTAGAGGTCCGGACCGAACACGAGCGGCGCGAAGATCGGCAGGAGCGCCAGTAGCGGATAGACGAAGCCGGTGGTGATGCCCACGACGTCGGCGCCGGATGCCGCGTCCATCGCCCAGCCGAGGTAGACGACCTCCACGTCGCCCAGCGGCCAGCCGGGGGCCGCGAACGCGAGCCACCAGAGCACTCCGTGCACAAGGGTGAAGCCCGCCCAGAGCAGCGTCCGCAACGCCGGCAGGCCGGGGCCGACGGCCAGGCGTTCTGCGAAGGATTGGGGCACGGTCCACCTTCCCACACCCCCGGCCGCGGCCGTCAGCGCGAGGCGAGCAGTTCCGCGACGGTGGCCGGCACGGCGCCGGCGATGTCGAGCGCGGTGATCGGGCCGCCGTCAGAAGCCCGGGCCGCGGCCCGGGCGTGCACCAGTGCGGCCGTTGCAGCGAGACGGGCCGGCGCGGCGGCATCCGTCTGGATCGCCCGGGAATGCGTGGCCAGCAGGGCGCCGAGGATGCCGCCGAGCACGTCCCCCGACCCGGCCGTCGCCAGCCAGGAGGGTGCCTTCGACACCGTCAGCCGGGTGCCGTCAGGCGCCGCGATCCAGGTGACGCTGCCCTTGAGCAGCACCGTGACGCCGAGGCCGGTCGCGGCGCGCACGGCCCACTCCCCCGGCGCGGCGGCCACCTCCGAGCCGGCCACCGACTCACCCTGCGGGGCGAGCAGCCGGGTGAGCAGGCGCGCGAGCTCGCGGTAGTGCGGGGTGATCACGACGGGCCCGGTCGCCCGGCCGACCAGGTCGAGGGCCCCGGCGTCGCAAACGGTGGGCAACCCCTCGGCCAGGGCTCCGAGCAGCGCCGCCTCGGTCACACGGTCGCGCATCGCGGCGTCCTGGCCGGAGCCGAGCAGCCAGGCCTGCACCTGCCCGGCGGCGGTGACGGCCTCCGGCCGGCGCTGCAGCACGAGGTCGGACGGCCGCCGCGGGCCGAGGTAGCGCACCATCCCGACACCGGTGCGGAGGGCGGCCTCGACTCCGAGCACCGCAGCCCCGGGGTACTCGTCCGAGCCCGTTCTCACGCCCAGCACCCCACGGCGGTACTTGTCGTCGTCCACCCGCGGAACCGCGATCCAGTCGCGGGCGCGTGCGCCGTCCCATTCCAGCCATCCCCGTGGTTCGCTCATGCACTCACGATAGGTTGTTTCGAGTCCTTCGGGCCGGCCGCTTCGCCCGCCCACTCGATCTTTGGGGGAAATCCGTGGCCGTTGCCGCCCTGTTCGAACCGTTCACCCTGCGCGGTGTCAACGTGCGCAACCGGCTCTGGGCGGCGCCGATGTGCCAATACGCGGTGCGGGAGAAAGACGGCGTCCCGCGCGACTGGCACCTCGTGCACCTGGGCGCTCTGGCCGCCGGCGGCGCCGGCCTGATCCTGGTCGAGGCGACCGCGATCAGCCCGGCGGGACGCATCTCCGACGCGGACACCGGCCTCTGGAACGCGCAACAGACCGCCGCCTGGGCACCGATCGTGGCCTTCCTTCATGCGCAGGGCGCGACGGCCGGCATCCAGCTGTCCCACGCGGGGCGTAAGGCTTCCGTCTGGCCGGCCTGGGGCGAAGACCGGCACGGCACCATGGCGACGGATGACGGCGGCTGGCCGACCGTGTCGGCCTCGGCCCTGCCGTTCCCCGGCTACGCAGCGCCCGTGGCCCTCGACGCCGCGGGCATCCAGGGGATCGTCGACGGGTTCGCGGCCGCCGCACTCCGGGCGGCGGAGGCCGGGTTCGACGTCGTGGAGGTGCACGCGGCCCACGGATACCTGCTGCACCAGTTCCTGTCCCCGCTGAGCAACGTGCGGACGGACAAGTTCGGCGGCTCACTGCCGAATCGGGCCCGCCTCCTGCTCCAGGTCGTGGCCGCCGTGCGCGCCGCCATCGGCGAGGAGCGCGCCCTGCTCGTGCGGTTCTCCGCCACCGATTACGCCCCAGGCGGCTGGACCGAAGCCGAGACCGCCGAGGTCGCCGGCTGGGCCGCGGCCGCCGGCGCCGACTTCTTCGACATCTCCTCCGGCGGCAACGTGACCGGGGTGCGCATCCCGTTGGGTCCCGGTTACCAGGTGCCGCTCGCCGAGCATGTGAAAACGGCGGCGCAAGTGCCGGTCGGCGCCGTCGGGCTGATCACCACCGCCCTGCAGGCCGAGCAGATCGTGGCGTCCGGCCGGGCCGACGCGGTCCTGTTGGGCCGCGAACTCCTGCGCGACCCGCACTTCCCGCTGCGGGCCGCCCACGAGCTCGGCGCCGTCGTGGACTACTGGCCGCCGCAGTACCTGCGCGCCCAGTGGCCCACCCTCTGAACCCGGCTCCGCCGGAGAACGCTTACAGGCGCCGGGTCGCGTCCTGCACTTCACCGACCAGCTCTTCGATGATGTCCTCGAGGAACAGCACCCCGACGGTCTCTCCGGTCGCGGTGAACGAGCGCGCCAGGTGCGCGCCCGAGCGCCGCATCGTCGCCAGGGCATCCTCGAGGTCGGTGTCCTCGAAGATCGACACCAACTGACGGATGCGCTTGCCGGGGATCGGCGCCGAATAGCTGCCCGGCCCGACCGAGGCAGCCGTGTCGCCGTCGAGATCGATGACGTCCTTCAGGTGTACATACCCGGTCGGTTCGCCGGACTCGTTGACCAGCACGTAGCGGGAGAAACCGTGCCGGGTGACGGCCTTCTCGACGTCGGCGGGGGTGGCCGCCTCGGGCAGGCTGACCAGGTCCGCGAGGCTCACGGCGATATCCCGCACCTTGCGGGTGGTGAACTCGAACGTGGCGCTGAGCGCCCCGGTACCGTCCCGCAGCACGCCCTCCCGGGTCGATTGGGAGACGATGGTCGCCACCTCGTCCAGCGTGTAGGTGCTGGTGGCCTCCTCCTTGGGCTGCACTCCGAAAATCCGCAGCACCAGATTGGCGGTGGCGTTGAGCGTCACGATCACGGGCTTGACCAGGCGGCCGAAGAAGACCAGCGGCGGGGCGAGCATGAGCACGGCCCGGTCTGGGATGGAGAACGACAGGTTCTTGGGCACCATCTCACCGAACACGACGTGGAGGTAGGAGACCAGCAGCAGGGTGATCACGAACGCGATCACGCCGATGGCCTCCTCCGGCAGTGAGGTCAGACCCAGCGGAATCTCAAGCAGGTGGTGGATCGCCGGCTCCGAGACGTTCAGGATCAGCAGCGAACAGACCGTGATGCCCAGCTGGGTGGTCGCCAGCATGAGGGTGGCGTGTTCCATCGCCCACAGCGCCGTGATCGCACGCTTCTTGCCGGCCTCGGCGAGAGGCTCGATCTGGGATCGGCGCGCGGAGATGACGGCGAATTCCGCGGCGACGAAGAAGGCGTTGGCCGCGAGCAGCACGACAAGCCAGACCAGCCCGGCCCAGTCATTCATGGTCGCTCACCTCATGCCGCTTGTCGTTCGTCTTCCGGTCACCCTGGGCGTCACTCTTCCTGTCGCTCTTCTTGTTGCTCTTCTTGTCGCTCTTCGTGTCGCTCTTCGTGTCGCTCTTCTTGCCAGGCTTCTTGTCGGGCTTCTTGCCGTTCCCGGTGCTGCGGTCACCCGCGGCAGGCGCGTCGAGCACGGCGGGTTCGGCAGGTTCGGCGGGTTCGGCAGGCTCGATGAAGGGGGTGAAGCGCAGCCGGTCGATCCGTCGGCCGTCGAGGCGTTCGACGGACAGCACGCCGCCGGTCAGCTGCACGGCGTCGCCGAGCTGTGGCAGGCGGCCCAGCTCGCTCATCACGAAGCCGCCCACGGTCTCGTAGGGGCCGTCCTCCGGAATAGAGATGCCCGTGCGTTCGAGCAGCTCGTCCGGGCGGAGCATGCCGGGGAACGTCAGGGAGTCCGTGGACAGCACCACGCCGGCGCGGGTGCGGTCGTGCTCGTCGGCGACCTCACCGACGAGTTCCTCGACCAGGTCCTCGAGGGTGGCCACGCCGGCCGTGCCCCCGTATTCGTCCACGACGACGGCCATCTGGTAACCGCGGCCGCGCAACTCGACCAGCAGGCCATCCAACTTCATGGTCTCGGGCACCCGGATGGCTTCGGATTGCAGGGCCGACACCGGGACATCCGCCCGGCGGTGCCGGGGCACGGCCACCGCCTGCTTCACGTGCACGATCCCGACGATGTCGTCGACGCCTTCGTCGACGACGGGGAAGCGGGAATACCCGGTCTGGCGGGTGAGGTCGATCACGGCCTGCGCGGAGGCGGTGCGCTGGATGCTGGCCACCCGGGGGCGGGGAGTCATCACATCCGAGGCGGCGTGCCCGGAGAAGAGCAGCGTCCGGTGCAACAGCGTGGCGGTGTCCTTCTCCAGCAGGCCGGCACTGGCCGAGCGCCGCACGAGGGAGGACAGCTCCTCGGCGGTGCGAGCCCCGGAGAGTTCTTCCTTCGGCTCGATCCCGATCGACCGCAGCACCGCGTTGGCGCTGCCGTTGAGCACGACGACGGCCGGCTTGAACACGGTCGTGAACAGAGTCTGGAACGGGATGACGAGCTTCGCCGTCTGCACGGGCAGGGCCAGGGCGAAATTCTTCGGCACCAGCTCGCCGATGATCATCGAGGCGAGTGTGGCGACGAGGACCGCGGTCGTGACCGCGACGACCGGCACGATTGCCGGCGAGAGCCCCAGGGCCGTCAGCGGCGGTGACAGCAGCGTGGTCAGGGCCGGCTCCATGGTGTAGCCGGTGAGCAGGGTGGTGAGGGTGATGCCCAGCTGCGCGCTGGACAGGTGCGTCGACGTGATCCTGAGCGCCGCGATGGTCAGACCCAGACGGGTCTCGCCTCGGTCGCGGCGGGCCTCCAGCTCGGACCGGTCCAGGTTGACCAAAGCGAACTCGCTGGCGACGAACAGGCCGGTGCCCACGGTGAGGAGGAGCCCCGCGGCGAGCATGACCCACTCATTCATGGCGGACCTCGACGGGCCGGGCCAGGGCAACGGCAACACGGAGGTTCACGGCCGAGTCGCCGTTCGGATGAGGGGAAGGAATTCCGGGCGAATGCGCAGGAGGAGGGTCGTCCATTATTCCGCCCAGTCTACCGCCCGGTACCGACGCGACGAGCCGGTGCCGTCGCGTCCGACGGTCCGGCTACCAGGAGACGGGCAGCGCCTTGCCCTCCTCGTAGCCGGCCGCCGACTGGATGCCGACCAGCGAGCGGGTGTGGAACTCCGCGACGGAGGTCGCACCGGCGTAGGTGAACGAGCTGCGCACGCCGGAGGTGATCATGTCCAGCAGGTCCTCTACGGACGGCCGCAGAGGGTCCAGGTAGATCTTCGAGCTGGAGATCCCCTCCGCGAAGAGCGTCTTGCGGGCCAGCTCGTAGGCGTCGAGACGGTCGAACCGCTGGCGCACGGCCTTGGTGGAGGCCATCCCCCAACTCTCCTTGTAGATGCCTCCGGCGGCATCCCGGTCCAGCAGGCCGGGTGCCTCGATCGTGCCGGCGAACCAGGAGCCGATCATGACGGATGCCGCGCCGGCGGCGAGCGCGAGGGCCACGTCCCGCGGGTAGCGCACCCCGCCGTCGGCCCAGACGTGCGCCCCGAGTTCCCGGGCGGCGGCCGCGGTCTCGAGCACGGCCGAGAACTGGGGACGGCCGACCGCCGTCATCATGCGCGTGGTGCACATGGCGCCGGGACCGACGCCGACCTTCACGATGGTGGCGCCGGCGCGGACGAGGTCACCGACGGCATCCGCCGTCACGACGTTGCCGGCAACGATCGGAATGCCGAGGTCGAGGTCGGCGACGATCTTGATCGCGCGGGTCATCCCGCCCTGGTGTCCGTGGGCGGTGTCGATCACGAGAACGTCGACCCCCGCGGCGACGAGCGCCTGGGCCTTGGCCGCGATGTCGCCGTTGATGCCGACCGCCGCGGCCACGCGCAGGCGGCCCTGCGCGTCGAGCGCGGGCTGGTAGAGCGTGGAGCGCAGCGCGCTCTTGCGACTGAGGGTGCCGATCACCCGGCCGTGGTGCTGCACGGTTGCGAAGTCGAGCTCGGCTTCGGTCATCACGTCGAACGCGCGGCGCGGGCCCTCGATGTCGTCCGCGTCGAGGGAGGTCATCGCGCCGTGCAGCAGGTCTCCGAGAAGCGCGTCCGGCAGCGCGGTCGCCAGCCGGGACGCGTCGATGGCACCCAGGTAGTCACCGTTCGGGTCGGTGATGACCAGTCCCTGGCCGGCCACCGGCGGCACCTGCCGCAGCGCGAGCGCCACGGTGTCCCCGGGGGCGAAGTTGAAGGGGGTGTCGAAGCGGGTGGACTGCCCCTTGACCCAGCGGATCGCGGCGTCGAGGTCCTGCAGGTGCATGTCCTGCGGGAGCACGCCGAGCCCGCCGCGCCGGGCGAGCGCGGCCGCCAGGCGCGGGCCGGTGACCGAGTTCATATTCGCCGAGACGATGGGGATGGTGGCACCGCTGCCGTCACCCGGGGCGAGCGAGACATCGAGCCGGCTGCTCACCTCGGATTGGCTCGGGACGAGGAAAACGTCGGAATACGTGAGGTCGTGGCTGGGCACCGCTCCATAGAACTGCATGGAAATAACGCTAGCGCCCCGCGCGGATGCCCGCAGCCATGCCCGATGGGATTAGGCTGGTTAGGCAGACCGCATCGGGCATCAACGCCGCCCGGGACATTCAAAATCAACGTAGAGAGTGGGAACCGGCTGTGTCAAGCCAGTTGACCGGTAGTGGATCCGACGAAACGACGTCGGGTGAATTCGGAGCGAACGAGTGGCTTGTCGACGAACTGTACGAACGGTACCTCGTCGACAAGAAGCTGGTGGACGAGTCCTGGTGGCCGGTCCTCGAGAGCTACCACCAGACCGCGAACGGCCGTGAATCCGGTTCAGAGTCCCCCTCCGACAGCGCACCGGCAGTCGATACCCCCGCAGCGACCACGCCTGCAGTGACCACGCCTGCAGTGACCACGCCTGCAGTGACCACGCCTGCAGCGAGCGCTCCCCCGGCCGCGGCGGAGCCGGCCCCGGTCACCGCCCCCGTCGCCGGCGGGCAGCGCACCGCGCGCACGACCTCCAGCGCCCCCAAGCCGATGCCGGTGCCGGCCGATATGCCGATCACGGCCCCACAGCAGGCCGCCGAGCCCACCGACGTCGACGTCGTCACCCCGCTCCGCGGCATGTCGAAGAGCCTCGCGGCGAACATGGCGACCAGCCTGACCGTGCCCACGGCCACCAGCGTGCGCACCATCCCGGCGAAGCTCCTTATCGACAACCGCATCGTGATGAACAACCACATGAAGCGCTCGCGCGGCGGCAAGGTGTCGTTCACGCACCTGATCGGCTGGGCGCTGATCCAGGCGCTGAAGATGTTCCCCAGCCAGAACGTCTACTACAACGAGATTGACGGCAAACCCTCGGTCATCGCCCCCGCACACGTCGGCCTCGGCATCGCGATCGACCTGCCCAAGCCCGACGGCACCCGCTCGTTGATGGTCCCGGCCATCAAGCGCGCCGATACGATGACCTTCGGCGAGTACCTCTCCTCCTACGAAGACCTCGTCACCCGGGCCCGCAAGGGCAAGCTGACAGCGGATGACTTCTCCGGCGCCACGGTCTCCCTCACCAACCCCGGCGGCATCGGCACGGTGCACTCCGTTCCGCGCCTGATGAAGGGCCAGGGCTGCATCATCGGCGCCGGCGCGCTCGACTACCCGGCCGAGTTCCAGGGTTCCAGCGTCAAGACCCTGACCGGCCTCGCCATCTCCAAGACCATCACGCTGACCAGCACCTACGACCACCGGGTCATCCAGGGTGCCGGCTCGGGCGAGTTCCTCAAGATCGTGCACGAGCTCCTGATCGGGCAGCACAACTTCTACGAAGACATCTTCTCGGCCCTGCGCATTCCGTACGACCCGATCCACTGGGCGCCGGACATCAGCGTCGACCTGGCCAGCGCCGTCGACAAGACCGCCCGCGTGCAGGAACTGATCAACGCGTTCCGCGTGCGCGGCCACCTGATGGCCGACATCGACCCGCTGGAATACACCCAGCGATCACATCCCGACCTGGACATCTCGAACCACGGCCTGACCTTCTGGGACCTGGACCGCGAGTTCGTCACCGGCGGCTTCGGCAGCAAACGCCTGATGCTCCTGCGCGACATCCTCGGCGTGCTCCGCGACTCCTACTGCCGCACGACCGGCATCGAGTACATGCACATCCAGGACCCTGCCCAGCGCAAGTGGATGCAGGAGAAGATGGAGAAGAGCTACGTCAAGCCGACGCATGACGAGCAGATGCGCATCCTCGGAAAGCTCAACGAGGCCGAAGCCTTCGAAACCTTCCTGCAGACCAAGTACGTCGGCCAGAAGCGGTTCAGCCTCGAGGGCGGTGAATCCACCATCGCCCTGCTCGACTCCATCCTGCAGGGTGCCGCGGATGCCGGCCTCGACGAGGTGTGCATCGGCATGGCCCACCGCGGTCGCCTGAACGTGCTGACGAATATCGCCGGAAAGACCTACGGTCAGATCTTCCGCGAGTTCGAGGGCACGCAGGATCCCCGCACCGTGCAGGGTTCCGGCGACGTCAAGTACCACCTCGGCACCGAGGGCACGTTCCGCGCCACCGACGGCACGGAGATGCCGGTGTACCTGGCTGCGAACCCGTCCCACCTGGAGGCCGTCGACGGCGTCCTCGAGGGCATCGTGCGCGCCAAGCAGGACCGCAAGCCGATCGGCACCTTCTCCACCCTTCCGGTCCTCGTGCACGGCGACGCCGCCATGGCCGGCCAGGGCATCGTCCTGGAGACGCTCCAGATGTCCCAGCTGCGCGGATTCCGCACGGGCGGCACCATCCACCTGGTCGTCAACAACCAGGTCGGATTCACCACGCTGCCCGGCGACGGCCGCACCTCGGTCTACTCGACGGATGTCGCCAAAACCATCCAGGCGCCCATCTTCCACGTCAACGGGGACGACCCCGAAGCCGTGGTGCGGGTCGCGGAGCTCGCCTTCGCCTACCGCCAGGAGTTCAAGCGCGACGTCGTCATCGACCTCGTCTGCTACCGCCGACGCGGACACAACGAGGGCGACGACCCCTCGATGACTCAGCCGCTGATGTACAACCTGATCGAGGCCAAGCGCTCCGTTCGGAAGCTGTACACCGAGGCCCTCGTCGGTCGCGGCGACATCACGCAGGAGGAGTACGAGGCCTCCCACGCCGACTTCCAGGACCGCCTCGAGCGCGCGTTCATGGAGACGCACGCGGCGCAGTCCTCATCGATCCCGATCGTCGGCGCGGCCGGTGCCGCGCCCCAGGGTATCGGCGCGGACAAGCACGGCACCGACAAGAACGACGACGCGATCGGGGAACCGGCGACTACCGGGGTACCCGAGGCGGTCGTGCACCTGATCGGCGACGCCTTCCTGAACAAGCCAGCCGGCTTCACCGTGCACAACAAGCTGCAGCAGCTGATGCAGAAGCGCAACGACATGAGCCGCAACGGCAAGATCGACTGGAGCTTCGGCGAACTCCTCGCCCTCGGCTCCCTGCTGATCGAGCGCACCCCGGTTCGCTTCGCCGGCCAGGATGCCCGCCGTGGCACGTTCGTGCAGCGTCACGCCGTGCTGCACGACCGGGTCAACGGCCAGGAATGGCTGCCGCTCGCCAACCTCAGCGAAGACCAGGCCCGGTTCTGGATCTACGATTCGCTGCTCAGCGAATACGCGGCCATGGGCTTCGAGTACGGCTACTCGGTGGAACGTGCCGACGCCCTGGTGCTCTGGGAGGCCCAGTTCGGCGATTTCGCCAACGGCGCCCAGACTGTCATCGACGAGTTCGTCTCCTCCGCCGAGCAGAAGTGGGGCCAGCGGTCATCCGTCGTGCTGCTGCTGCCGCACGGCTACGAGGGCCAGGGGCCGGACCACTCGTCCGCCCGGATCGAGCGCTATCTGCAGCTCTGCGCCGAGGACAACATGACCGTCGCCCGCCCGTCGACGCCCGCGTCGTACTTCCATCTGCTGCGCCGCCAGGCCTACATGCGTCCGCGGCGTCCGCTGATCGTCTTTACACCGAAGTCGATGCTGCGCCTGCGCGGCGCGACCAGCGAGGTGGCCGACTTCACCGCCGGCAAGTTCGAGCCGGTCATCGATGACGCCCGGATCACCGACAAGGCGCGGGTCAAGCGGGTGCTGTTCCTGGCCGGCAAGCTCTACTATGACCTGCTCGCCGAACTCGACAAGAACCCGAACCCGGAGATCGCGCTCGTTCGCATGGAGCAGTTCTACCCGCTGCCCGCCGTCGAACTCAAGCAGGTCGCCGACCAGTACCCCGACGCCGAACTCGCCTGGGTGCAGGACGAGCCGGAGAACCAGGGTGCCTGGCCGTTCTTCTACCTCGAGACGAACAAGCTGGGCCCGCGCCCGGTGACCCTGTACTCCCGGGCGGCGTCCGCGTCGCCGGCGGCGGGATCGGCCAAGCGTCACGCAGTTGAGCAGGCCGAACTGATGCGCCAGGCGCTCACGCTGTAATCCGCATCGAAATCAGAACCGCCCGGCACGGCGGTTCACCGCCTCCCCCTCGGCTATTGGAGCTCACTCCTCTAGGCTGGCCGCATCGCCCACCGACAAGGAGATCCGCCATGCCCGCACCATACGCGAACCGCACCGGCCAGCCCTGCTGGGCCGACCTGATGACCTCCGACCTGCCGCGCGCCCGGGAGTTCTACACCAGGCTGTTCGGCTGGACGGTCAGCGATTCCGGTTCGGAGTACGGCAACTACATTCTCTTCCGCAAGGGTGACGCGGACGTCGCCGGCATGGGCTCCCAGGAGCCGGGTTCCCCACTGCCCGACGCGTGGACCACCTACCTGTCGGTGACGGATGCCGACGCCGCCGTCGCCTCCTCCCGCGCGGCCGGCGCAACCGTGCTGGCCGAACCGATGACGGTGGGGACCATGGGCCGCATGGCCATCCTGATGGACCCGACCGGTGCGCCCTTCGGGGTGTGGCAGGCCGACGAGTTCACCGGCTTCGACGTCTTCGGCGAGGCCGGCTCACCGGTCTGGCACGAGTTGAACACTCGCGGCTATTCCGCCGCCCTCGATTTCTACACCCAGGTGTTCGGCTGGGAGCCGGCGGTCCTCAGCGATACGGATGACTTCCGCTACAGCACGATCGGAGCCGGACACGACATGGTGGCGGGCGTCTTCGACGCCGCGGAACACCTGCCCGACAGCGTGCCCTCGCACTGGCAGCTCTACCTCGGCGTGCCCGACGTGCACGCGGCCGCCGCCACCGTGACCGAACTCGGCGGCACGGTCATCCGTGAACCCTGGACGGCGGAGTTCGGCACCTTCGCGCTGGTCACCGACCCGACCGGGGCCCTCTTCGTGCTCGGCTCGGTCGACGAGCCGCACGCCGAGGAGAAGGCCATCGAGGAGGAGACGGAGGAGGACGCCGACCTGCCGATCGGCTAGTGGCCGGACTGGATGGTGCGCAACTTCAGCAAGACCTGGTCGCGCAGGTCCTCCGGGGCCATTTCACGGCACGCGCGCTGCACGGCCTCGGTCAGGGTGCGCCCGACCAGGTGCTCGTCACTGCAGTCGCTGCAATTGGCGAGGTGCTCCTGAATGTCAGACGCGTCTTCACTGCACAATTCGTTGTGCAGGTATTCCTCGAGTTCGGCCTTGGCCTTCTCGCAGCCATAATCGGTCATTCTGGGGTGCTCCCGGTTCGAGTCTGGCCCGCCGCCTCTGTTCCCAGGCCGCGCTCCAGGGCGTAGCCGGCCAACAGGTCGCGCAGGAGACGCCGGCCACGATGCAGGCGGCTCATCACGGTGCCAATGGGTGTTTTCATGATTTCGGCGATCTCCTGGTAGGAGAAACCCTCCACATCGGCAAAGTAGACGGCCAGCCGGAAGTCTTCCGGGATGGACTGCAACGCGTTCTTGACGGCGCTATCCGGCAGGTGGTCGATGGCCTCAGCCTCGGCTGACCGGTTCGTCATCGCCGTGCGGGATTCCGCGCCGCCGAGCTGCCAGTCCTCGAGATCGTCGATGGTGCCCTGGAACGGCTCGCGCTGCTTCTTACGGTACGTGTTGATGAAGGTGTTGGTCAGGATGCGGTACAGCCAGGCCTTGAGGTTGGTGCCCTGCTCGAACTGTTTGAACGCGGCGAACGCTTTCACGAACGTTTCCTGAACCAAGTCCTGGGCGTCGGAGGGGTTGCGCGTCATGCGCATGGCCGCGGCGTACAGCTGGTCGATAAAGGGCAGTGCCTGTTCTTCGAACAGGTCTCGCATTGCGATCGCATCGGTTGTCATCACGGACAATCCTAAGCCGTCGCGTGGAACGACCTCAGGTCGCTCCAGCACCATGGACAGCGTCATCCGGACCTCCCTCTCTCTTTCATCACCGACTATCCTGATAACCGATGTTGATCTCGAGATATTCCAAGCCTGAGTTCGATCCCTACGGCGATACGTCGCCCGAGGTGACGGATGCCCGCTGGCCCGCTCCGACGGCCGCCGGCCACCTCGACGCGTCCCTGTCCCTGCCGGGGTCCAAGTCGCTGACCAACCGCGAGCTGGTCCTCAGCGCCCTCGCCGAGCATCCGTCGTTGCTGCGCGCCCCGCTGCACTCCCGTGACAGCGACCTGATGGTGGCCGCGCTGCGACAAATGGGCACCGTCATCGAAGAGGTTCCCGGCGACGGGGAGTTCGGCCCCGACCTGCGAATCACCCCCGGAGAACTGCTCGGGTCGACGACCGTCGACTGCGGGCTCGCCGGCACCGTGATGCGCTTCCTGCCGCCGGTCGCGGCGCTCGGCCTCGGTCCGACCACCTTCGACGGGGATGCCGGCGCCCGCCGCCGCCCGATGGGCACCACCATCTCGTCCCTGCGCGCCCTCGGCGCCGACATCAACGACGACGGCCGCGGCGCACTGCCGTTCACCGTGCACGGCACCAGCACTCTGGCCGGCGGCGAGATCACCATCGACGCGTCCACATCGAGCCAGTTCGTCTCCGGCCTGCTGCTCGCCGCGCCCCGTTTCGAGCAGGGCCTGCACCTGCGCCACTCCGGCGAACGCCTGCCGAGCCTGCCGCACATCGAGATGACCATCGCCACGCTGGCCCGGCGCGGCGTCACGGTTCAGAGCCCCGCCGTCGGCGAGTGGATTGTGGCTTCCGGCCCGATCCAGGGCGCCGAGGTCGACATCGAACCTGACCTCTCGAACGCGGCGCCGTTCCTCGCCGCGGCGCTCGTCGCCGGCGGCAGCGTCACCATCACCGGCTGGCCCGCGGCCACCACCCAGGTCGGCGCCGACCTGGCCGAGCTGCTGCCGTGCTTCGGCGCGGTCGTCACCCGTGACGGCGACCGGCTCACGGTCACCGGAACCGGACGCATCCGGGGCGTGGAACTCGACCTGTCGACCGGCGGGGAGCTGGCGCCCACCCTCGTGGCCCTGGCCGCTCTGGCCGAGTCCCCGAGCACGATCACCGGGATCGGGCACATCCGCCACCACGAGACCGACCGGCTGGCCGCCCTCGCCGCGGAGATCAACGGTCTCGGCGGAGCCGTCACCGAACTGCCTGACGGGTTGAGGATCGACCCGCGCCCGCTGCACGGCGGGCCGTGGAACACCTACGACGACCACCGCATGGCAACCGCGGGCGCACTGATCGGCCTTCTCGTTCCCGACGTGCTGATCGAGAACATCGGCACCACCGCGAAAACCCTCCCCCAGTTCACCGACCTCTGGCAGACGCTGCTCTCCGGAGCGCAGTCGTGACGTGGTGGGCGAGCGCCGATGACGATGAGCCCGAGTTCGACGAGTCGAGCGTGCGGGTGCGCCCCAACCGCAAGGGCAGCAAACCGCGCACCAAGACCCGCCCCGACCACGAGAACGCGCTGACCGGGCGCATCCTCTCGGTCGACCGAGGACGCTACACCGTCATGCTCGACGAGAACCTACCCGCCGAGCGCCGGGTGACCGCCGCCCGGGCGAGCGAACTGCGCAAACAGGCCGTTGTCACCGGCGACCGCGTGGACATCGTCGGCGACACCACGGGAGCGCCGGGCAGCCTGTCCCGGATCGTGCGGATCGTGCCGCGCACGACGCTGCTCCGCCGCAGCGCGGATGACACCGACGCCGTGGAGCGCGTGATCGTCGCCAACGCCGACCAGATGCTGATCGTCGTCGCCGCGGCCAACCCGGAGCCGCGCATCCGTCTCGTCGACCGGTACCTCGTCGCCGCCTACGACGCAGGGGTGAGACCGATCCTCTGCATCACCAAGACCGACCTGGCCGATCCCAGCGCGTTCCTCAAGAACTTCGCCGGCCTCGATTTCCCCGTCTTCGAGAGCCGCGACGATGCCATGCCTCTGGCGGAGATCTCCGCCGCCCTGGTCGGCCACGACACGGTCTTCGTCGGGCACTCCGGTGTCGGCAAGTCCACGCTCGTCAACGCCCTCGTGCCCGACGCCCACCGCGCCGTCGGAGTCGTCAACACGGTGACCGGGCGCGGACGGCACACCTCCTCGTCGACCATCTCGCTGCGACTGCAAACGGATGCCGGCCGCGGCTGGGTAATCGACACCCCCGGCGTGCGCTCCTTCGGTCTCGGCCACATCAACACGGACAACATCCTCAAGGCCTTCACCGACCTGGCCCTGATCGCCCTGAAGTGCCCGCGCGGCTGCACCCACCTGCCCAACTCGCCCGACTGCGCAATCAATGAGGCCGTCGCCGCCGGCACGCTCGGCGAGACCGGCAAGGTGCGCCTGGACTCGCTGCAGCGCCTGCTCGCCACCTTCGCCGCCGCCCCCGCCCACTAGCCCCGGTCACCCACCACCCCCAGCCTCCCACTACCCCAGCAGCCGCCCCCTCGCCCCCGGCCCCGGCCTGGCCCCCGGCCCTCGCCCCCGGCCCCGGCCTGGCCCCTGGCCGCTGGCCTGGCCGCTGGCCCCTGGCCGCTGGCCTGAACAAATTCGACGGAGATTTTGCTCCGAAAGGTGCGTTCGGGCTCACAAACAGGTGTGTGAGCCAAAATCTCCGTCGAATTCGTTAGGGGACGGACGCACGGACGGCGGCGGGAGAGGGCGGCAGAAGGCGGCGGCGGGCGAGCGCAGCACGGACCACTAGCGTGGGGGCATGACCGAATCCACGCGGCTCGCGGCCGGCGACCAGTCCCCCCAGTTCACCCTGCCCGACCAGGACGGGAACACCGTGTCGCTCGCCGATTTCGCCGGCTCGAAGGTTGTCGTGTACTTCTACCCGGCGGCCATGACGCCCGGCTGCACGAAGCAGGCCTGCGACTTCCGCGACAACCTCGGCTCGCTGGCGTCTGCTGGTTACCAGGTGCTCGGCGTGTCGAAGGATCTCCCGGTCAAGCTGAAGACGTTCCAGGAGACCGAGCAGCTCACGTTCCCGCTGCTCAGCGACGCCGACCTCGCCGTGCACACGGGCTACGGCGCTTGGGGAGAGAAGAACCTCTACGGCAAGACGGTCACGGGCGTGCTGCGGTCCACCTTTGTGATCGACGAGTCCGGCACGGTCGAGCTGGCCCTGTACAACGTGAAAGCCACCGGCCACGTCGCGAGCCTCCGCAAGAGGCTCGGGCTTCCAGCCTGACCGATACGGATGCCGCCACGCGGCCCCCGGGAACGGCACCCCGGACCCGACCGCGGGAGCCCCTACCGCCTGCCACCGGCCGCAGGAGGCCCGTACCGGCCTCCGGAGCGCCGGAACGTGCTTCGGGGCACCCCGCAGCTGCCGCCGCCGGAGCCGCGCTACAGCGGCGAGCCGTCCGCCGAGCGCGCCGTCGTCGTCTCCGCGATCACACGCCGCTGGAACAGCAGCACGAGGACCACGACCGAGGGCAGGAGAAGCGCCCAACCGAGGTCAGGCCGGGCGTAGAGCCCCTGGAAGGAGCCCACGGCGACGGCGATCTGCACCAGTTGCCAGGTGACGGCCGCTCCGCGGATCCAGGACCGGCGCCGCAGCGAGTTGACCGCGATGGCCGTCACCCAGGACGCCGCGATGACCACCAGCACCAGGATGGCGAGGGCCGTGGCCAGTGAGGTCGGCGTCGCGATCAGCAGCTCGAGAATGAGCCAGGCGACCGCGGCCCAGAGGAGGGCAGCCTCCGCGTAGAGGATCGCGGCGAGGAGCAGCAGGGCACGCGGCCGACGCACCCGGCCGGCCTGGATCTCGTCGTCGCCGCTGTGGTCTGACCGTGCATTCACAGAGATATCCCATTCAAGACTATTGATTTGACTCCACCATTATGCGATCATTTTTGAGGCCCGGTTGACGCTCACAGGGACGTGAGTCGATCTGAACGAGTAGATCCACTACCCTTCCTGCAACCGGCAGCCTCTCATCTTCGGCCAATCGGCCAGGCATCCCTGCAATAAAGGAGCACCCCTATGGACTGGCGCGACAAAGCTGCCTGCCTCACCGCCGACCCGGAACTTTTCTTTCCGGTCGGTAACACTGGCCCCGCTGTGGACCAGATCGAGAAGGCCAAGTCGGTCTGCGCCCGCTGCAACGTCACCGAGGTGTGCCTGCAGTACGCCCTCGAAACCGGTCAGGACTCCGGCGTCTGGGGCGGCCTGAGCGAAGACGAGCGTCGTGCGCTCAAACGCCGCGCCGCCCGCGCTCGACGCGCGTCCTAACGCAGCATCACAGCAGCAGCACAGCACAGCACAGCACAGCACGACGGTACCACCGCGAAAGGCCCGGCTGACCAGCCGGGCCTTTCGCGGTGGTGCCCGGCGCTACGCTTCGCGCATGTACCGGAGCGGGATCTCGATGGTCACTTCGGTGCCGCTGCCCATCATGGTGTGCCAGTCGATGCTGCCACTGAGTTCGCCCTGGATCAGGGTCCGCACGATCTGGGTTCCGAGGCCCGACCCGACCTTGCCCTCCGGCAGGCCCGTGCCGTTGTCCCGCACCCGCACGGTGAGGGTCTCCTCATTGCGCTCGGCCTCGATCGACACCTCCCCCTCGCGTCCGGCCAGCCCGTGCTCGACGGCGTTCGTCACGAGCTCGGTCAGGGCGAGGGCGAGCGGTGTCGCGTAGGCGCTGGGCAGGATACCGAAACTGCCCGACGACTTCGGATGCGCCGTCGTGTTGTGCGCCGACGCCACCTCCATGATCAGCAGCAGCACCCGGTCGAACACCACGTCGAAGTCGACCTTCTGGCTGAGTCCCTCGGACAGGGTGTCGTGCACGACGGCGATCGCGGCCACCCGGCGCATCGCCTGGTTGAGTGCTTCCCTGGCCGTGTCGGAGTGCGTTCGGCGCGCCTGGATCCGCAGGAGTGAGGCCACGGTCTGCAGGTTGTTCTTGACCCGGTGGTGGATTTCCCGGATGGTGGCGTCCTTCGTGATCAGCTCACGTTCCTGGTGCCGCAGCTCGGTGACGTCCCGGCAGAGCACGATGGCCCCGATCCGTTCGCCCCGATTGCGGATCGGGATGGCGCGCAGCGAGACCGTCACGCCACGGGCCTCCACGTCGGTGCGCCATGGTGCCCGGCCGGTGACCACGAGCGGCAGGGTCTCATCGACGACCGCCGTTCCGGTGAGCAGGCTGGTGGTCACCTCGGCGAGCGACTCGCCCTCGAGCTCGTCGGCGAATCCCATCCGGTTGAAGGCGGAGAGGGCATTCGGGCTGGCGAACGTGGTCACACCGTCGACGTCGAGACGGATGAGCCCGTCCGAGGCGCGCGGGGCGCCGCGCCGGGGGCCGGTGGGGGCGCCCAGATCGGGGAAATCGCCGGATGCGATCATGGCGAAGAGGTCGTTGGCACAGTCGTTGAAGGTCAGCTCCTGCCGGCTCGGCGTGCGCGCCTCGCTCAGGTTGGTGTGCCGGGTGAGCACCGCCACGGGCTTGTCCGAGATCTGCGAGCCCGTGGAGCTGAGCCGCCGCCGCACCGGGATCGCGCGCACCCGGGTCGGGGTCTCCTCATACCAGTCGGGAGCCGTGGTATCGACGATCTTCGCCGTCTCGAAGGCCTCGGTGACCTGCTGGCGCCACTCGACCTTGATACTCTGCCCGACGAAGTCCCGGTAGAACAGGGTGGCGGCGCTCGACGGCCGGGCGTGGGCCACAGCCACGAAGCTGCCAGTACTGCTGGGCACCCAGACCACGATGTCGGCGAAGGCAAGGTCGGCCAGGAGCTGGCCGTCCGCGACGAGCATGTGGAGCCAGTCCACATCCTCCGCACTGCTGCGGCCCTGGGCGAGTACGAGATTACTGAGCGTCGACACAGCAATAGCCTAGGTCCCCCGGACACGTGCCAACGCCGTGATGGTAGCCCACCGCGGATTGGGCCATGCTGAGCAGATGAACACAGCAAGTGGAAAGCCCGATCGCACGCTGATTGTCCTCCTGTCCGTGATCGGAGCACTGGTCGTCATCGCCCTCATCGTCGTCTTCACCGGCGGCGAACCGGAACGGCTCGACGCGGACACCCCGGAGGGCGTCGTGCAGGCGTACTCCGCGGCCGTCATCGACGGCGACGAGCAGGCCGCGGGCGGGTACCTCGCCGAGGGCGCGTTCGAGGGTTGCGAGGACTTCGACCGGGGGCCCACGGACAATATGCGGATCACTCTGGTCTCGACCACCGAGCGAGCTGAGTCCGCCGACGTGAAGGTGGCCATCGTCACCTCCTACGGCAGCGGTCCCTTCGGAGCCGACGAGTATGAGACCCAGGGCGTCTTCGATCTGGTTCTCGTCGACGACACGTGGCTGATCGATGACGCCCCCTACGAACTCAGCATCTGCCCGAACCCGAAGGCCGGCTCCTGATGGTCAGCGTGGTGCTTCTGGTCGCCGTCCTCGTGATCGGCGGCGGCATCGCCGGCACCGTGATCGCGGTGCGTAGATCGTCGCCGCACGGGGAGAGCGCGGCCCAGCCCACAGTGCGCCGGGTGATCGTGTACGTTCTGCTCTTCGCACTGGTCGTGATCGCCGCCATCGGGGTGAGCGGACTACTCGGGCGCCTCCTCGACGCCGGCAACGCGCTCGCCTCCAGCGACGTCACCGGGCTCGCCCGCTCGCTCGCGTTCACCCTCATCGCCGGTCCGTTCGCCGCCGTGCTCTGGTGGGTGCTGTGGCGACGGATGGACGGCGCGGAACGGTCATCCGTCGCCTGGGGTCTCTACCTGGCCGGCCTGTACATGGTCTCCCTCGTCACGTTCAGCAGCACCCTGCTGACCACGGCGGCCGTGCTCGTGCGCGGGGACTGGCAACCGCGTCTCTTCGCCACCGGCGTGGTCTGGGCCGGCGTGTGGGGCTGGCACCTGTGGATGTCCCGGCACCGGGAGAAGAGCCCCACCCGGCTCGTCACCGTGGCCCCGGTCCTCGGTTCCGTCTTCGGCCTCGTGATCGCGGTGGGCGGCGGCGTGACGGCGCTCAGTTCCTTGCTCGATGCCGCCGTCGACGCCGTCGCACCGACCCTCACCCAGGGCGCACCCTGGTGGGAGTTGACCGTCCAGGCACTGATCTGGTTCGCCGGCGGGCTGGTCGTCTGGTGGTGGCACTGGATCCGCAGCCGGGCCCGCGACCTGCGCGGCGGCCTCGCCGATCTGGCACTGGTCGCCGTCGGGGTGACCGGGGCTGCCATCCTGACGTTGAGCGGGGCCGGAACCGTGCTCTTCCTGCTGCTCAGACTCGCCGTCGACCGCACCGACCCGGTCCCCGACATCCTCGGCCTGCTGGGCTTCGGCATTTCCGCCGCCGCGATCGGCGCGCTGATCTGGAGCTACCACCGCGGCCTGGCCCTGGCCCGGTCGGACCAGGCGAGGGTGGCGACGAAGCTCGTGACCTCCGGTGTGGGTCTCGTGGCCGCGGCCTCCGGGCTGGGCGTGGTCGTGAACGCGATCCTCGCCGCCACGACCACGCCGCTCGCCGGGTCGGACACCCGAACCCTCCTGCTGGGCGGTATCAGCGCCCTCGTCGTCGGCGGCCCGGTCTGGTGGATGGCCTGGCAGCCGACGAAGCCGCCCACCGCCGCGGAGGTCCGCTCCACGGGACGCCGGGTCTACCTGATCCTGGTTTTCGGCGTGAGCGCGGTCGTCGCGATCGTCACTCTCCTGGTGATCGGCTATCGGCTCTTCGAATTCGCCCTTGGCGACTTCACCGGGGACAGCCTGGTCGACCGGGTGCGGGCCCCACTGGGGCTGCTGGTCGCCACCGGCCTCGCCGCCGGGTACCACTTCGCCGTGTGGCGACGGGACCGCGCCGTGAGCGCGGAGGCCCCGCAACAGGCCCGCACCGTCGGCCGGGTGATCCTGGTCACGGATGCCGACCCGGAACCCCTCAGCCAGGCGATCGGCGCGGCCACGGGCGGCGCGGCCGTCTCCGTGCTGAAGCGCGCTGACGGCGCCGGCAGCTCGGCAACGGCGGAGCAGCTGGCCCGGGCCCTCACCGGCGTGACCGGAAAACGCGTGCTGGTCGTCACCGGCCCCGGCGACCGGGTCGAGGTGATCCCGCTCCAGGGATGAGCGGCTCGCACGGCCACCCGAGTCGACGGCGGCTCAGGTGGCCACGGCGGGCCGGCGCCATCTCGATTCCCGGCGACGGCGCCCCGTAGCCGGTGCGGGCACCGGCAGCAGTTCCGTGCGCACGAAGCGACGGATGCTGGTGCGCGCCGGGGACTTCGGCGCGGCATCCCGCAGCGTGCGCCCGGCGACGATCGCCGCATCCGTGGACGCCTGGTCCTGCGGCACCAGGATCGGCGACTCGATGCCGCCGAACCGGCGCAGCGCCGACACGACCTGCCCGCTGGGATCCAGCCCGACCGCACTCGCGCGTACCCGGTTCATGACCACGCTGACCTGGTCGGTGGTGACAACATCGGCCAGGTCCACCCAGGCGCGCAGGAACCGGGCCATCCCGACCGGGTCAGCGAGGCCGCAGGCCACGACGTGGTCGGCCAGTCCGAGGCCCGTCAGGGTGGCCGCGTTGCGGCGCGGGGCGAACAGGTCGCTGGAGATCTCCTCATCGCTCTCGAGGCTGAACCCGGTGTCGAGCACGACGTAGTCGGCCCAGTTGCGGAGGGCGTCGACGGTGCGCGTCACCCGCTCGGTGGAGAGCTCGGGCCAACGGGACGGCCGCCCGATGCCGGTGAGCACCCAGAATGCTCCCTGCGGCGAGTTGTAGCGCTGCGCGATGCGCTCGAACTCGGACCGGGTCAGGCTGTCCGAGCCGGCCAACCGGCACGCGGCGGCGAAACCCGGCGCCTCGTCGAGCATGCCCAGGCTCGGCGCCACCGACCCGCTGTAGGTGTCGATGTCCGCCAGGGCGACGGTGTGCCCGGCGGCGGCGATCTCGGCCGCGATGTTGATCGCCAGGGTGGTGCGGCCCGGGGCGCCCGCCGGACCCCAGACGGCGATGACCCTGCCCTGCCGCTTGGCTCCGGGCACGGCCGCGGGATCGCCGACCCGCAGCGGAATGGTGACCCCGGTGCTGATCAGCGCCTCAGTCTCGGACCAGTCGGCGGCGGCGTCCACCACATCGAAGAGCCCGAGCCCGGCCGCATTCCGCCGGTCCTGGTCGGTTGCGGCGAGCGCGATCACCCGGGCGCCGTGGGCGTCGCAGGCGGTGATCAGCTCGGCCGTGAGCGTGCTGCGGCCGGCCCCCACGATCACCACCTCAGGCGCGCTCTGCCGCAGGGCGAGGATCAGCTCGCCTGCGGTCGTCGAGCGCGCCACGATCACATGGCCCTGCTCGATGATGTCGATCAGCAGACGGTCTTCCGTGTTCCGGTCGAGGGCCAGCGCGAGGGTGGCCACGGCTACTTCTCCAGCGGTTCGTTGACGGGCACGACCGCGACCGCGTCGCGGTTCGCGATGGACTCCAGCACCGCCGCGACGGAGCCCTTGGGCACCAGGATCTCCACTGACCGGATGCCGCCGCCCGCCACGAGCCCCGTGGGCTCGACCAGGCGCACGACCGCGGCCCGGTCGACGAGCACCGTCGGCGGCCCGAACGTGCTCTGATCGGTCTTGCGGGCGGACCAGACGTCGACCACGGAGCCGGGGCCGATATTCGCGGCCAGGGCACTCGTCAACTCCACGACGACGCTCGTGACCTCGGTGCCGGTGGCGCGCCCGACCGCGGAGGCCGGTACGAGTTCGCCGGCGGCGATCGTGCGGGTGACGATCAGCCCGCCGTCCGGCAGCCGGTCGGGGGTCACGTAGAGATCTCCCGTACCACCGAGACGCACCTGCGTGGGCACCAGATCGGATGCCTCCACTCGGTCCCCCACAGCGAGCGCCGACCGCGCGGTGAACACAGCCGTTGTCCGGTCGGCGGCGGAGACGATCAGGTAGACGCCCCCGACGGCGACGACCACGAGCACCAGCCCGATCGCGAATCGCGGGTCGAACCAGAATTTACGTCGTGCGTTCCCGGCGGTCTTGCTCACGGTCGCCTGCCTCCCCCGTACTGACTCGATGGTGCTGACCCGACACTGCTGACGCAACGGCCTGACTCGATGGCCTGACTCGATGGCCTGGCTCGATGACGCGGACTCGAAACCCCGGGTGACCCGAGAAAACCGTCACTTGCTCTATCGTGGTGGTCTTCGCCCCCCACGCGGGAAAGTTATCCACAGCCTCACTCCCCCCTGATCCGGGGCCGCCGGCCGACGGATAATCGATCCATGGACGATTCCGAGGCTGCCTCCGCTGTGGGCCGGTTCCTCACCCTGGCCGACACCGCGGAGATCCTGTCGCTGACGGCGGCCGAGGTGCTGGAGCTGGTGCGCACCGGCGAGCTGCCGGCGATCCGGCTCGGCACCCGGGGCACCCCGGCCGGCGGGGCCGCCATGATCGGTTCCGGCGGCGCGGGTGTATGGCGGGTCGAACGCATCGTGCTCGAGTCCTTCATCGAGGCCAAGTACGAGGAGGCCCGGCGCATGTCACTCTGGCAGGAGTCTGACTTCGGGAACATCCCGGAGCTGTCCGGCGGCACGATCATCCGTCCCGACGACTCACCGGCCAGCTGACTGAGTCCACAGCGCGTGGTTGTGTCGCTCCCCTGTCAGGGCAGACCGCCCCGCGTGGACGCCGTCGATCCCAGGCCGGCGCCGTGCCCGTCGTTGAACCAATTCGACGGAGATTTTGGGGCAACCATCCGTTTTCGAGCGAAAGCGCCCTGTTCTGAGCAAAATCTCCGTCGAATTCGTTCGGAACAGAACTGCTGCCGAGCCTCGAATGCCACGGCGGAAGCGCACGTCCCCCTCGTCGCGGTCCACCATTCGTCCGCCCCGCCTCGGCAGCAACCGCCACGCAACCGCCGTGCAGCCGCCAGTCCTCGGACCACCATGCCCGCGGCCACCAGGACCCGCACACCTGGCTGACCGGCGGCTTAGGGCACAGGGGCACAGCAGAGGGTCAGGGCAGCCGAACGAGCTGGATCTCGGCCACCGGCACGATGCGGTACTGGTGCACCTCCGCTTCACGGCGCAGGGTGCCCGGCGCGTGCAGCGCGAGGTCGATGTGGTCCCTGCCCACCCGGTCGATGGTGCCGGGGAGAACACCGGCACGAGTGTGCACCTGCACAGTAGAGCGCCGCCGACAGAGGTCCCGCAGCACGAACGCCAGACCGATACGGTCCACGACCCGGGCTGCGGATTCGGGCTCGGTGCCCAGCGAGCCGGGAATCTCCCCCCGGCTCAGGACGACCCCCGCCACGGCGGCAAGCGGGAGCACGCACTGGGAACCGGCGGAGAGGGAGTCCAGCAGATCACCTGCCAACCAGTCCCGCCCGAACGTGGTCGGCCGCACCGCGATCGTCTCCCCCGTCGCGAGCACGATCCGCAGGACCCCCGTGCCGGAACCCGGCCCGCTGCGAGCCTGGGATCCTCTCCGGGCCTCCGCCGCGACGCCGGGGGCCCGTGCGAGGCTGGTCAATCGGTTGCGCAGGGACAGCCTCCCCAGCCGCAGCCGCTCTTCTTCGGCGCGCAGATCGATCTCCTCGGCGTGCAACTCGTGTTCGAGCTGCCCCTCGAGGTCGTCGAACAGGTTATCCCAGCGCACATTCTCGACGTTATCCCGCAGGGCCGACACCCGGTCCAGGTTATCCACAGGACTTATAAGCACTCGACACGGCCGTTCTCGGCTGGTTGAGTGTCGATGACAGCCCGTACCCCCCACGCGGGGGTGCCCGACGCTCACCGCACGCCCGCTCCGCCGAACGACTGCTCTGCCGAACGCCGGATCCACCCGAACCCTTGAACCACCCGAATGCCGCGGCAGGTGTGCCGCCGGCAGCGGATTCACGCACCTCGGAGGAGTCATGAGCGATCCAGCCGCCACCCCGGCACGCCACCCCCGGTCGCGGGACAACAAATTCGTCGAGGACGACTTCTTCGGCCACCAGCCGAGCACCCGGGACCAGCTGCCCGACCCGGAACCGCTGCTGATCAACCTCACCCGCTGCGTGATCGAGGTGCTCGCCGGTGCCCGCGAGCTCGACCAGCTCGCCCGGTGGGTTAGCGACGACGTCTACCGGCACCTGCTGAAACGCGTCGTGCTCTCCGCGCGGGCACGCGCCGTCAAGGGGCAGAAGGCCCAGCGACCCGCGTTCACGATCGGCCGAGTCACGATTTCCGAGCCGCGAGACGGTGTGATCGAGGCCGTGGTGATGGTTCACAGCAAGGTGCGGGTCCGCGCCGTGGCCCTGCGACTGGAGGGCATGGACCAGCGCTGGCGGGCCAGCGCCATCAACGTGCTGTGACCGCGAACTCCGCTCGCGGAGGCCTCCCCACCACCCGAAGATGAGGGCCCGCGGATTGGCGGCTCGGAGGTGGCGAATGTGGCTGACTCGGGACATCCGACGCCCACTTTCACCGGCCGCCGCGGACCACTGGGCGCACCGCACGGATGTCCGGTCCGATTGCACGGATCTCCCGCGTCGGCCCCCAGCGATCGTGCAGCAGCACCGGTGCGGTCCAGGACCGCCGCTCGCTCCGCCCCACGGCCCGAACGAATTCGACGGAGATTCTGCCGAAATCGACCCTGGAAACCCCGAAATGGCAGTTTCACCCGAGAATCTCCGTCGAATTGGTTCGCCCGCGGACACGGTCCATTTCTGCACCGCTGGCCGCAGTGATGGACAGCGCCCCGCGGCACAGTCAGCGCTGGCCGCTGCGGGAGACCACCGGCCGATGAGGGTTCACCGACCGGTGGCGTGCCCGATGCTTACTTCTTGCCCTGGGCGCGTCGCTCGGAGCGGTTCGCCGGGGCGGGCTTCGACGCGTCGCCGCGCTGGCCGAATGCTCCGCGCTGGGGCGGTCCGGCTGCCGCTTCCGGCTCCGCCTCATCGACGGGAGCCGCGGCGCTCGCCCGGCGGGCACGGTCGGTGGCGGCCTGCTGGATCTGGCCGCGCTGATTGCGCACCTCTACTCCGCCCGAATCGCTCGGGGCCGTGTAGCTGAGCTTCTCCTCGGGGGCTGCGGCCGGGGCGAGGCCCTTGGCGGCGACGACGGGACCGGCGACGGCACCGGGAGCCTGGCTGACCTCGACTTCGAGGTTGAACAGGAAGCCGACGGTTTCCTCGCGGATCTGGCCCATCATCTGCTGGAACATCACGAAGCCCTCCCGCTGGTACTCCACCAGCGGGTCGCGCTGGGCCATCGCGCGCAGGCCGATGCCGTCCTTCAGATAGTCCATCTCGTAAAGGTGCTCGCGCCAGCGGCGGTCGATGACCGACAGGACGACCCGGCGCTCGAGTTCACGCATCGCCGGTGAACCCAGCGACTCCTCCCGGTGCTGGTAGGCGACCTTGGCATCCGACAGGATCTCGCGGCGCATGAAGTCACGGTTGATCTTGCCGCGGTTGCCGGCCTCGGCGATGACCTCGTCGATGGTCAGCCCCACCGGGTACAGCGTCTTGAGCTCGGTCCACAGGGCGTCGAAGTCCCAGTCGTCACCGTTGCCCTCGCCCGTGTGCACCTCGAGGACCTCGTCGACGACGTCTTCCAGGAAGCGCTGCGTGCGCTCGTGCAGGTCGTCGCCCTCGAGGATGTGGCGGCGGTCGCCGTAGATAGCTTCGCGCTGGCGGTTCAGCACGTCGTCGTACTTGAGCACGTTCTTGCGGATCTCGGCGTTGCGGCCCTCGACCTGCGCCTGCGCGCTACGGATGGCCCGGCTGACGACCTTGGATTCGATCGCCATGTCATCGGGAATGCCCTGACGGCCCATCAGGCTCTCGGCGGCGCCGGCGTTGAAGAGGCGCATCAGGTCGTCGGTCAGCGACAGGTAGAACCGGCTTTCGCCCGGGTCTCCCTGGCGTCCGCTACGCCCGCGCAACTGGTTGTCGATTCGGCGCGACTCGTGCCGTTCGGTGCCGAGAACGTAGAGGCCTCCGGCGTCGACGACCTTCGCGGCCTCCACGGCGACCTCGGCCTTGACGGCGTCGAAGACGTCGTCCCAGGCGGTCTCGTAGTCCTCGGGGGTTTCGACCGGGCTCAGGCCCTTCGCGTTCATCTGGGCGACGGCGAGGAACTCGGCGTTGCCGCCGAGCATGACGTCGGTGCCTCGACCAGCCATGTTCGTGGCGACCGTCACCGAGCCCAGTCGTCCGGCCTGCGCGACGATCGCAGCCTCCCGGGCATGGTTCTTGGCATTGAGCACCTCGTGTCGCACACCCTTCTTGGCGAGCAGCCGCGACAGGTATTCGCTCTTCTCGACGCTGGTCGTGCCGACCAGGACGGGCTGGCCCTTCTCGTGCCGGGCGACGATGTCCTCGACGACCTGGCCGAACTTGGCCTCTTCGTTCTTGTAGATCAGGTCGGACTGGTCAATGCGCTTCATCGGCCTGTTCGTGGGGATGGAGACCACGCCGAGCTTGTACGTGCTCATGAACTCGGCTGCCTCGGTCTCCGCGGTACCGGTCATACCGGACAGCTTCGAGTAGAGCCGGAAGTAGTTCTGCAGGGTGACCGTCGCCAGGGTCTGGTTCTCCGCCTTGACCGCGACACCCTCCTTGGCTTCGATCGCCTGGTGGATGCCCTCGTTGTAGCGCCGGCCCATCAGGATGCGCCCGGTGTGCTCATCGACGATCAGCACCTCGCCGTTCATCACGACGTAGTCCTTGTCTTTCTTGAACAGGGCGTTGGCCTTGATCGCATTGTTCAGGAAGGAGATCAACGGGGTGTTCGCGGACTCGTAGAGGTTGTCGATGCCGAGGTAGTCCTCGACCTTTTCGATGCCGGGTTCCAGCACGCCCACGGTGCGCTTCTTCTCGTCGACCTCGAAGTCGACGTCGGGGATCAGCTTGGTCGACAGGCTCGCGAACTCGGTGAACCAGCGGTTGGCCTCGCCGGATGCCGGACCGGAGATGATCAAAGGCGTGCGTGCCTCGTCGATGAGGATCGAGTCGACCTCGTCGACGATGGCGAAGTAGTGGCCGCGCTGCACCATGTCGGAGGCCTGCCAGGCCATGTTGTCGCGCAGGTAGTCGAAACCGAACTCGTTGTTCGTGCCATAGGTGATGTCTGCCAGGTACTGCTCGTGGCGCTGGGCCGGCGTCTGGCCGGACAGGATGCAGCCGGTGGTCATGCCGAGGGCACGGAAGACGCGCCCCATCAGCTCGCTCTGGTAGCTGGCGAGGTAGTCGTTGACGGTGATGATGTGCACGCCCCGGCTGGTGATGGCGTTCAGGTAGGCCGCGGTCGTGGCCACGAGAGTCTTGCCCTCGCCGGTCTTCATCTCGGAGATGTTGCCGAGGTGCAGGGCCGCCCCGCCCATCAACTGCACGTCGAAGTGCCGCAGTCCCAGGGTACGGGTCGAGGCTTCGCGCACGGCGGCGAACGCCTCGGGCAGCAGGTCGTCCAGCGACTCGCCGCCCGAGTAGCGCTCACGCAGCACCACGGTCTCGTTCTTCAGCTCCTCATCGGTGAGGTGGCTGAAGTCATCCTCCAACGCGTTGGTGGCCTTCGCATACTGCTCGAGACGACGCAGCAGGCGCCCTTCACCGACACGAAGTACTTTTTCCAGAATTGAGGCCACGAAATGCACTCCACTAGTCGTCACGGCGTGTGCACACGCCTGTCGTCATTGCCGCACGCTCACCGCGTCCGGCATGCGGCAACTATAACAAGGCCAGGTGGTCGGTTGCTGCGCTACCGGGAGGGCGGCACGACCTCCCCGGCCGGATCGGCGTTCTCGTCCAGTTCGATCACGCCGTAGTCCCAGCCCTTGCGGCGGTAGACGACGCTCGGACGCTTCGTTACGGCATCCTGGAACAGGTAGAAGTCGTGGCCGACGAGTTCCATGAAGTAGAGGGCGTCGTCGACGGTCATCGGGGCCGCCGCGAAAACCTTGCGTCGGATGACAACGGGGTTGTAGACGTCCTCCGGTTCTTCGGCCGCCGTCGTCTCGACGTTCACGACGGGGATCGCGCCGGTGCGCACCCGCTCGAGCACCTCGGCGTCGGCAGGCTTGATGTCGACCACGCTGAAATCGACGGATGCCGCGTCGTGCAGGGAGATGGGACGGTGCGCCCCGCCACGGTGCAGCTTCTGGCGATCCTTGGCGCGGCGCACCCGTTCGAGCAACCGCCCCAGGGCCACGTCGAACGCCGCGTACTTGTCGGAACCGTCGGCTTCGGCCCGAACGATCGGACCCTTGCCGATCAGGGTCAGTTCCACCCGGTCGTTGCCCGTGGCGCCGTTCTTCTCACGGTGACGACTGAGCTTGATCTCGAGAGCCAGCGCCTTGTCGGCGAGACCGGCGACCTTCTCGGCTTTCTCGGTGGCATACTCCCGGAAACGATCAGTGATCCCTAGGTTTCGTCCAACGATGTTAGTTTCCATGACGACCTCCAGATCTGGCGAACCGCCCGTATCTGGGCGATTATTACGCGCCTTCAGGACCCACCGTAGCCGTGCGCACGGGATAAGTCACAGCCTTTTGTCAATCTGTTTTCGATGAACGTGCGGTGACGGGGAAACGACGCCGTGTTTCCGCCAGAGTGGCCACGCCGACGACTTCGCCGCCTGCGGCAAGCACGGCGCGTCGCACCTCGAGCACCGTGGCCCCGGTGGTCAGGATGTCGTCGACGACCAGGACGCGGACGCCGAGGAGGGAACGGCGCGCAACCAGAGACCCGGTGCGGTTCCGCCCCCGCTCCGAACTGCCCAGGCCGACCTGGTCCTGCGTCTCCCCCACGGTCCGGAGCAACCGGGTCGCCCGGAGTCCCGCGTGGCCGAGCAGCAGTTCCACCGGGTGATAGCCCCGGATGCGCCACGCCCGCCGCGACGAGGGAACGGTCACCACCTGCACCCCAGCACCCTCCGGCACGCGGGCCAGCGCCGCGGCCACGGCGGCCCGGAGCGGACCGGCCAGCGCGCCGGCGGCATCCGTTCGGCCACCGTCCTTGAAAGCCCCCAGGACCCTCCTGGCCACGCCGGAATAGTCCAGGGCCGACCACACCAGGACCCCCGACCGTTCGGAGCTGTGCACCCGAGGGGCCAGGGCGGCCAGGCAGGGCCCGCACAGGGCCCGGTCGGGCATGCCGCAGCCGCTGCACTCGGTGGGCATCACCACGGCCCACGCGTCTCGGGCGGCCTGGGTGAGACCGGCTGGAGGGCGCATCCCGCCATCCTGGGGTCAGGCGCGGCCCGCCCTGACCCCGAGGGCCGTACCGGTGCAGAACCGGCTTCCGCCGGATCGGTGGAGGAACTACCCGCCGATGCCCTGCTGGGTGGCGAGGAGGGTGACGTCGCCCAGTCGTTCCTGCCAGCCGGCACCGCGCTGCACCAGGAGCCCACCTGTGGACGAGAGAGCGCGCAGGTCGCGCAGGTTGTTGCTGCCGACCATCGTGACACTGTCCGGCGCGGACTCGAGGCGCGTGGTCAGGCCGCCCAACTGCAAGGCCACGATCCGTTCCTCACCGCTGGGCAGGCGGGTCAGGCAGGCCACGGTGAGCTCGTCGATCCAGGCCGCGTCCACGGCCGTGCCTCCCGGCGCGGCCAGGAGCACCGCGTCCCCCAACGCGACCGGGGTGCTCTTGGCCCGGGTGATGGCGCTGATGACGAATCGGGTCTCCTTGCCGGACTCCAGCAGGGCGATCAGCCGGGTGCCGTCCCGCGACACGCGCAGCGACCGGATCGCCGAGGCTTCCGGCCAGGGCGTGGGAACGGCGGTCGCCTCGCCGTTCGGGCCGTACACGAACAGCTCGCCGGGGCGGTCGGCGGGCACCGACCAGACGAAGCCGTAGTTGTCGATGGCGGGCGCGATCAGACGCTGGCGGGGATCGAACTGCACCGGGGCGTCGCCGACCCTGACCCCGTAGACGCCCGTTCCCGTCAGCACTGCGGCCGCGGTCTGACCGGGCGAGAGAGTGACGGCGGTCGGGCCCAGGGCGACGATCGTGCCGGACAGGCCGGCGATCGGGCTGATCGAGGAACCGCTGGCCGCGAGGAATCCGAATTCACCCTGGCGCAGGATCAGCGCGCGGGCGTCGACGCGGGGGTTCGCGGTCGGCGCGTTCGCGGTCAGCGGGGCGATGTCCTGCTGGTTGCGATTGACGGTGATGGTGGCGGACAGCCCGGCCGGGAGGCTGTTGGACAGCTGAGCCTGCATGCGCTGCAGGGTGACCCGGTCGGCGTTCAGGGCTTCGCTGTTGAGGTCGACCTTGGCATCCCTGGCGATGACCTGCACGGCGTCCGCGGTGAGCTTGGTGCCGTCGGGGAACGCCGTCACGACGGCCCCGGTGAGCCAGGGGCTCGGTCCGTCGAGCAGTCCGTTGACGATTTTGGTCAGGGTGGACCCGCTGCGCGGATACCAGCGCAAATCGGGCACCAGGTAACGAAAGTCGGGGTCGAAGAAGTAGAGCGCCTGGGCGGTGAAGACGTCCTGGAAGATGTTCCGGTCGACCACCGTGCCGTTCGGCGCCGCGCCGATGCGCCACTGGCCGCCGACCTGCACGAATTGATATCGGAGCGCCACCGCGGTGGGCGACTCGACCTCGCGGTACTCGCCGCGCTCGTCAACCTCGGCGATCGGGTTCACCGAGAACTGCATCTCACCCTCGCCGAGTGAGACGATGCTGCGCCCGGTGGCGTCGTCGACGGTCACCCCGGAGTCGGGCTCCCAGGAACCACTGTAGTTCGGCGCCAGGAACTCCCGGGCGATCGCGTAGTCGTTGTCGGGACTCGTCGCCGCATCGATGAAACCGCGCAGGATCGCCTCGGGGGTGGCGTCCTTCTGCGGCCGCGAGGGCAGGAACACGGGGGCCGGGGTGGCGCCGGGCTGTACGGTCTGCCCGGCGCGCACGCCCCCGTCGCGCGGGATGCCCGCGCAGCCGGTGATCGCCACCGCGAGCACGACCAAGCCCGCGATCATCCGGGTCCGGCTACGCATAGTGCCCTCCCGTTCCGCGGGCGGCCGTGCCGCCGCCGGCATCGGCAGGGGGCAGCGGGCTCGGCGAGCTCGTCAGCGTTCCGTTCGCGTTGCGCGGCAGGGTCAACCGGAAGCACGACCCCTCCCCCGGGTGCGACCAGACCTGCAGCCAGCCGCCGTGCACGACGGCGTCCTCGAGGGAGATCGACAGGCCGAGGCCGGTCCCGCCGATGGTGCGCTTGCGGGACGGGTCGGCCCGCCAGAACCGGTCGAAGACGTGGGCCATCTCCGCCTGGCTCATCCCCATGCCGTAGTCGCGCACTGACAGGGCCACCGCGCTCTCGTTGCTGTCGACGGACACGATGATCGGCTTGCCCTCCCCATGCTCGATGGCGTTGCCGATCAGGTTGTGCATAATCCGACGGATGCGCCGAGGGTCGACGTCCGCGTCGAGGTGCCCACCCGGCGCGACCAGGGTCAGCACCGTGCCCTTGGAATCCCCGAGCGAGCGCAGCCCGTCGATGGCGTCCTCGGCCAGGTGCACCAGGTTCGTGGGCTCGGTCTCCAGTTGCACCGACCCGGCGTCGTATTTGCTGATCTCCAGCAGGTCGCTCAGCAGCAGCTCGAACCGCTCGACCTGCGTGTGCAGCAGCTCGGCCGTGCGTTCGACCGCCGGCGGGAACGTGGCCCGGTGGTCGTAGAGCACGTCGCCGGCCAGCCGGATCGTCGTCAGCGGGGTGCGCAGCTCGTGTGAGACGTCCGACACGAAGCGCTGCTGCACCTCGGACAGGTCGGCGAGCTCCTTGATCTGGCTCTGCAGGCTGTCGGCCATGCCGTTGAAGGAGCGGGCCAGCGTCGCGATGACGTCTTCGCCCTTCTCCGGGATGCGCACACCGAGGTCGCCGGAGGCGAGTCGCGCGCTGGTGGCCGCGGCCACGCGGATCGGGGTGACCACGAAGCGCACCACGATCCAGGTGACGCCGCCGATCAGGAGGATCAGCACCAGGCCGGCGATGCCGAGAGTGCGCTGCACGAAGGCCAGGGTCGCCTCGGCGTCGGCCAGGCTGTAGCCGATATACAGCTCGTACCGGCCGGCGACCGGAACTGTGAGCTGGGAGCCGACGACGACGCCGGGAACCTGCCCGCCGTCATCCGTCGCCAGCGTCACCGACTGCCAGAACTGCTCGCCGGCGTTCTCCTGCACCTGGAGGCGGAGAGCGGGCGTGATCACACCGGTCGAATCGCCGAACGACGAGGAGTCCTGGGGAGCCACGGTGGAGGCATCCTGCCCGGGCGCCCGGAAGATGGCGATCATCTGTGACGAGGATGCCGCTGTGACCAGGGTGCGTGCGGAACCCACCAGGGTCTGCACCTCCACCCGGTCCGCGGCGTCGGAGGCGTCGAAGATGCCCTGGGCGCCCGTCGTGGCCCGGTTCGAGTCGACGAGCACCTGGTTCAGCCTCGATTGGAACAGGTCGTTGCCCACGCTGGCGGAGATGTATACCCCGACCACCATGATGGCCATCCCGGACAGCGCTACCGTGATGGTCACCGTGCGGAACTGCAGCGAGGAACGCCACAGCCCGGCGATCCTGGTCGACCAGGAACGCCAATCCCGCCAGATGCCGCGGTTGTACCTGGTGCTCCCGACCACGAGAAACCTAGCCGGCCGCGCCGGCCCGATAACCGACCCCGCGCACCGTCATGACGATGCGGGGGTTGTCCGGGTCATCTTCGACCTTGGCGCGCAGGCGCTGCACATGCACATTGACCAGGCGGGTGTCCGCCTTGTAGTGGTAGCCCCAGACCTGCTCCAGCAGCATCTCCCGGGTGAAGACCTGCTGGGGCTTGGACGCAAGAGCCAGCAGCAGGTCGAATTCGAGCGGGGTGAGGTTGATCTGCCGCGTGCCGCGCCGCACCTCGTGCCCGGCGGCGTCGACGACCAGGTCACCGATCTGCAGGTTGGCGGGCGTCTCCGACGGGACCGGGCGCAGGCGCGTGCGGATGCGCGCGACCAGCTCCTTGGGGTTGAACGGCTTCACCATGTAGTCGTCTGCGCCGGACTCGAGGCCCTTGACGACATCCGTCGTGTCGGTTCGCGCGGTCAGCATGATGATGGGCGTGCCGGATTCGGCGCGGATCAGGCTGCACACCTCGATGCCGTCGAGGCCGGGCAGCATGAGATCCAGCAGCACCAGATCGGGTTTGACGGCGCGGAAAGCCTCCAGGGCCAGTGAGCCGTCGGCGCAGAAGACCGGCTCGAAGCCCTCGGCGTGCAGCACTATGCCGATCATCTCGGCCAGCGCGGTGTCGTCGTCGACGACAAGAATGCGTGCGTTCATCAATCCGTTTTCCACTCAGTCACCCAAAATACCCCGGTGAGTCATGCAATCACTGGACTAAGAGTAGTCGACGGCGCCGTGGGAAACCTCAACGCGCTCATTCATCACCGAGGTATGCCAGCATAGATCTCGTGACGGACCCGCAGAACTGGCACTCCCCGACGGATGACGGGCGCAGCATTCCGGTCGGCGACGAGCCGAGGGCGCCCCGCGCGCCCTCCGGCTTCGTGCCGCCGACGAATTCGGCAGGCGCTCTCGGCGCGGACGCTTCGCCCGTCTGGGGTCCTCCGCCGACGTGGACGCCTCCACCCAGGCCGGGACTGATACCCCTGCGACCGCTGGCTTTCGGAACCCTCCTATGGGCGCCGTTCCAGGTTCTGCGCCGCAATCCGAAGGCCACCTTCGGCAGCGCGCTGCTCGTGCAGGCGGGTGTCGCCCTGATCGCCGTCATCATGGTGGGCCTGGTCTCCTACTTTGCACTCGAACGGGTGGAGAACTCGCCACTCGAGGACCGAGACGCGCTCGAGGCCGGAGCGACCCTGAGCATCGTGCTCTCGGCCATCGTGCCGGTGGCTCTGGCCGTGGTCGCCTCCGCGCTGTTGCAGGGCGTCATCGTGATCGAGGTGGCCCGTGCCACGCTGGGCGAGAAGATGCGCCTGTCCGCCCTGTGGCGCGCCGTGCTGCCCCGTCTCTGGCCGCTGGTGCTCTGGACCCTGATGCTGAGCGCGGCCGTGCTCGCGGCCGTCGCGCTTGTGGCCGGACTCGTGGTCTTCTTCGTCTCCCTCGGCGGAGCGGGCGTGGGACTGGCGGTGGTCACCGGCATCCTCGGCACGGTCGCCCTTCTCGCGCTCGGTATCTGGCTGATCACGAAGACCTCGCTCGTGCCGAGCGTGATCGTGCTGGAACGGCTCGGAATCCGGGCGGCGGTGCGGCGGTCCTGGTCGCTGACCCGCGGCTACTTCTGGCGCACCTTCGGTGTCCAGTTCCTGGTCGCGACGGTCGTGAACCTCGTCTCCCAGATCGTGACGACGCCGCTGTCGCTCCTGTTCGGAGCCGCCCTCTCCGTCGTCGATCCGAACGCGGCCTTCGACGCGTACCTCCCGTCGGTCATCCTGTACGTGCTGACCATCCTGATCGGCCTGGTGCTGGGCGCCGTCGCAGCCGTGGTGCAGTCGGCCGCGACGGCCCTGATCTACATCGATCTGCGGATGCGCAAGGAGGGTCTCGACCTCGAGCTGGCCCGATTCGTCGAATCGGCCCCCGGCGCGGAAGAGGACCCCTACCGGTCGAAGCCGGCGGGCACCCCGGAGTCAGCCTGGGCATGATCCGGGGCTCGCACATCCACGCGGTGGTCCTGGGGGCGACACCGGTCGATCCCGATGCGCCCGAAGCCCGGCAGTGGCTTCGGGAAGAGTTGGCGAAAGCACCGTACGAGGCCGCCAAACCCACCTGGTTCGACCGGTTGTCGACGTCGATTCTGGACTGGTTCGCTTCCCTGACCGCGCCGTCGGCCGACGGTTTCGCGGCCTGGGTTCCCCTGCTCCTGACCGTGGCCGTGGTGGTCTTGGTCGCCGCCGCCCTCCTCATTTTCGGCCTGCCGCGGCTGAACCGGCGCAGCCGGCTCGCATCCGACCTCTTCGGCGTCGACGACCGTCGGGCCGCGGCCGACTTGCGTCGTGCGGCGCTGGCCGCGGCCTCCCACCGGGACTGGAACGTGGCGAGTGCCGAAATGTTCCGGGCCCTGGCGCGCGGATTGTTCGAGCGCACCATCCTGGTCGTGACGCCGGGCACCACCGCGCACTCCTTCGCGGCCCGGGCCGGCGAGGCCTTCCCCGCCGAACGGGTACGACTGAGCGAGGCCGCCGAGCTCTTCGACGGCGTGCGCTACCTGGGGATCGACGGCACCGAGCAGCAATTCCTGGCCCTGGCCGCGCTCGAGAGCGACCTGCGTGCCGCCCGGCCGCTGCACCTCGAGGACCCGGCACAGGACCCAGTACAGACGAAGCGGTCATGAGCCTGCCCACCCAGACGGTCTCCCCGACGACCCTCAATGCCGCCTCCTCCACGCCGACCCTGCGCGAAGCCGGACGCCGGTCTCGGTACTGGCTGCTCGCCGGCGGCGGCGCCCTGCTCGTCGCCGTCATCAGCACCGTCCTCGCCGCGGGCGGCGGAGTGGGCGGGCAACCCCTCGAGGCCGGCAGCGCGGCACCGGCCGGCGCGCGGGCGCTCGTCGAGGTGCTCCGCCAGCAGGGCGTCACCGTGAACACCGCCGATACCCTCGCCGAGGCGCGGAGCCTGGTGGGGGCCGCAACCGACCCCACCGTGTTCTTTTTCGACGAGAGCGGCTACCTCACCGACGATCAACTGAGCACGATGTCCGCCCTCGCCCCGCGCACGGTGGTGGCCTCCCCGGACTTCCTGACCCTGCAGACGCTGACTCCCCCGGTGGGTTTCGGCGGCGTGTCATCGGCCGAGGAATCCCGCTCCGCCTGCACGGTCACGGCCGCGGTCAAGGCCGACGGGCTCTCCCCCGGCGGTCCCACGCTCACGATCCCGGCCGACGCCGCCGGGCTGACCGGATGCTTCCCGTCGGGAGAGAACGCCTTCGCCTTGGTCGAACAGGTCACCGCCGACCGAACGCTCACGCTGCTCGCCGACGGCACCCTGTTCAGCAACGAACGGATCGGCGAGGCCGGCAATGCCGCCCTCGCGCTCAACCTGCTGGGCCCGGGCGACGAGCTCGTCTGGTACCTGCCGACGATCGCCGACGTGCCCGGAACCGGGTCGCCGTCGCTCGGTGAGCTGACGCCCGGCTGGGTCACCCCGACCATGATCCTGCTGGTGCTCGTCGCAGTGGCCGCCGCCGTCTGGCGCGGGCGGCGTTTCGGGCCGCTCGTCGCCGAGAACCTGCCGGTTACGGTGCGGGCCAGCGAAACGATGGAAGGCCGGGCCCGGCTCTACGCGCGCAGCAGCGCCCGCCTGCGCGCCCTCGACGCGCTGCGGGTGGGCGCCGTGCAGCGCCTCGCCGGTCAGGTCGGGCTGTCCCGGCTGGCGAGCCTGGACGACGTGATCGCCATGGTCGCCACCGTGGTCGACCGGCCACCGGCCGACGTGCGGACCGTGCTGGTGGACGCCGTCCCGGGTTCTGACTCCGAACTTGTCGCCCTCTCCGACCGCATCCAGGAACTTGAGCGGGCCACGGCCCGCGCGACCACGCCCCTGCCACCCGGAAGAATGGACTCATGAGCACTCATACCGCTGTCGATACCCTGCGAGGCTCCCTCGCCCAGGTGCGTACCGAGGTCGGCAAGGCCGTCGTCGGACAGGACGGTGCGGTGACCGGGCTGATCATCGCGCTGCTCGCCCGCGGCCATGTGCTGCTCGAGGGAGTGCCGGGCTTGGCCAAGACCCTCCTGGTGCGGTCGCTGAGCCACGCGCTCAGCCTGGAGACGAAACGGGTGCAGTTCACGCCCGACCTGATGCCGGGCGACGTGACCGGCTCGCTCGTCTACGACGCCCGGGTGGGTGACTTCGAGTTCCGCAAGGGCCCGGTCTTCACCAACATCCTGCTGGCCGACGAGATCAACCGCACGCCCCCGAAGACCCAGTCGGCCCTCCTGGAGGCGATGGAGGAACGCCAGGTCAGCGTCGACGGCCTGTCCCTTCCGCTGCCGGACCCGTTCATCGTCGCCGCGACCATGAACCCGATCGAATACGAGGGCACGTACACGCTCCCGGAGGCCCAGCTCGACCGGTTCCTGCTCAAGCTCGTGCTCGAGGTGCCGGAGCGGGATGCGGAATTCGAGGTGCTGCGACGCCACGCCGAGGGCTTCAACCCCCGCGATCTTGCCGGTGCGGGAGTCACCGCGGTTCTCGGCGCGGAGGAGCTGATGGCTGCCCAGGCTGCCGTGGCATCCGTGGGAGCCAGCCCGGACGTTCTCGCCTACGTCGTCGACCTGGCCCGCGCCACGAGAAGCAGCCCGTCGGTGAAGCTCGGTGTCAGCCCCCGCGGCACGACCGCGCTCCTCGCTGCAGCCAAGGCGTGGGCCTGGTTGAGCGGCTATGACTCGATCACCCCCGACCATGTGCAGGCGATGGTGCTGCCGGTCTGGCGGCACCGTGTGCAGTTGCGGCCGGAGGCGGAACTCGAAGGCGTGTCCGTGGACGCGATCCTGCGTGCCGTGCTCGCCCAGGTGCAGGTGCCGATCTAAGTGACGCTCACCGGTCGGTTTGTTGCGCTCCTCGCGCTCGGCGTCGTGCCGATCGTGCTGCTCGGGAGCACCCCTGGCAGGGCGGCGGCCGTGCTGGGCTTCTGGGTGCTCGCCCTGCTGGGGCTCGGCATCCTGGACTTGAGCCTGGCCGGCTCACCGCGGAAGGTCGCGCTCTCCCGAAGCCTGCCCTCCCGGGTGCGCCTGGGCGAGAGCGTGACGAGCGACCTGTACCTGACCAACACCGGACCACGGCGACTGAATCTGATGGTGCGGGATGCCTGGCAACCGTCGGCTGGAGCGGGCAACAACCGCACGCCGCAGGTGCTGCCGCCCGGCGAACGCCGACTGGTGTCGCTGTCGTTGACGCCCAACCGGCGCGGGGAACGCCGGGTGGACCACGTCACGCTGCGCTCGTTCGGACCGCTCGGGCTGTGGGCCCGCCAGGCCACCCTGCAGGCGCCGGGCCAGATCCGGGTGGTGCCGCCCTTCAACGCACGCAAGCACCTGCCGTCGCGCATCACCCGGCTCAAGGAACTCGACGGTCGCACCAGCCTGCTCGTGCGAGGCCAGGGCACCGAGTTCGACTCACTGCGCGAATATGTGCGGGGTGACGACGTTCGCTCGATCGACTGGCGCGCCACGGCCCGGCGGGGCGACGTCATGGTACGAACCTGGCGCCCCGAGCGGGACCGCCGGGTGGTCGTCCTGATCGACAGCGGCCGCACCTCGGCGGCGCGCATCGACGACGAGCCGCGCCTGGACACGGCCTTCGAGGCGTCGTTGCTGCTCGCCGCGCTGGCCTCCCGTGCCGGCGACCACGTCGACTTCATCGCCTACGACCGCCGGGTGCGCGGCCGCGTTCAGGGGGCGCAGGGAGCGGAACTCCTCTCCCGCATGGTCGACACCATGGCCCTGATCGAGCCGGAGCTGATCGAGACGGACTGGCCGGCCGTTCCCGGTCAGGTGCGCGCGGTGACGAGCCGCCGGGCCCTGGTTGTGCTGATCACGTCGATCGATGCGGCCGGGGCCTCGAGCGCCCTGCTGTCGGTGCTCCCCCAGTTGACCCGCCGGCACACCGTGATCGTCGCATCCGTTACCGACCCGACCACTCTGGAGGCCACCCGCCCGCGCGGCAACCGGGAGGAGATCTACCGGGCGGCGGCCGCCGAGCGGGCACTGCTGGACGTGGCGCGGGTCTCCGCCGCCATCCGTCGGCAGGGCGCCGAGGTCGTCACTGGCTCCCCCGCCGACCTGCCGCCCGCGCTGGCCGACCGCTATATCGCGCTCAAGGCCGCCGGCCGGCTCTAGCTATGTTCCGTGCGCGCAGGCTACGCCGCGTAGATCCGGGTGCTGCCGGCCTCGAACTCGGCCAAGTCGCCGGTCTCGCCGGCCCGTACGGCACGACGCCCGAGCACGAGCATGTAGGTGAGGAAGGCGAGCAGGGCGGCCGCGCCAATGCCGATCTTCACCGGCCACGGCCACGGAGCCGGCGTGACGAACCCTTCGATCACACCGGAGACGAAGAGCACGAAGACCAGGCCGATGGCCACCGTGGAGAGTGCGCGGGCATCCTCCGCCAGAGCCTGGGCCCGGGTGCGGGCCCCCGGGGCGATCCAGGCCCAGAAGATGCGCAGCCCGCCGGCGGCAGCCACGAAGATCGCGGTCAGTTCGAGCATGCCGTGTGGCGCGATGTACAGGAAGAACACGTCACCCTTGCCGTAGGCGAACATGACCGCCGCCGTGATGCCGACGTTCTGCGCGTTCTGCAGCACGATGAAGGGCACGTAGACGCCGAGGATTCCAAAGGCGATGCATTGGGCGGCAATCCACGCGTTATTGGTCCAGACCAGGCCCGTGAAGGATGCCGCCGGATTCTCCGAGTAGTAATTGACGAAGTCCTCGTTGACGAGCTTCTGCAACTCGGCGTCGGAGCCGACGGCCGCCAGAGCCTGCGGGTCGCCGGAGATCCAAAAACCGTAGAGGGCCGCGACCACGATCGTCACCACGGCCACGGCCAGGGTCAGCCAGCGTAGGCGGTAGAGGGCGGCCGGGAGCTGCAGCACGAAGAAACTCGGGATCTGAGAGACCACGTTCGCGCTCGCCCCCGTGAACCGGAGGCGGGCCCGGGACAGCCCCACCGAGATCCGGTCGCCCTCCAGCGTCGAACCGGCCGTCGACTTGATCGCCGACAGCTGGGTCGCGCCGGACTGGTACCGTTCGATCAGCTCGTCCGCTTGCGCGCCGGAGAGCCGCCGCTGCGAGCCGAGCTCAGCCAGGCGGTCCCATTCGGCGCGGTGCGCCGCTGAATACGCGTCAAGGTCCATCTGCTCTAATAGTAGACATGGAGCAGCCGGGCAAGGCGGCCGATCACGGCCAGTACTCGTGGAGTGAGCAGGAATTGGTCACCGGCGAGGCGGTTGCCCTCGACGTGAGGCCGGCCAGCATAGTCCTGCGCGCAGCCGGAACGATCATCGACTGGGTTGCCTACATCCTCCTGTTTCTGGGGGTCGCCCTTCTCGTGTCCGGGCTCACCGGTGTGGCAATCGACGACGCGCTCGGTCGGGCGCTCGGAATCGCGGGCCTGGTGCTTTGCCTCCTTATCGTGCCGATGGCCGTCGAAACGATGACCGGTGGACGGTCTCTGGGCAAGCTGGCGATCGGTGCACGCATCGTGCGCGATGACGGCGGCGCGATCGCGCTCCGCCACGCCTTCATCCGCGCGCTGCTCGGCTTCGTCGAGATCTACCTGACCTTCGGCGGCATCGCCGCCACCACCGCGCTGCTGAACAACAAATCCAAGCGTCTCGGCGACCTGCTCGCCGGCACGTACAGCCAGCACGAGCGGGTTCCCCGTCTCACGAACAGTCCGGTGCCCCTTCCACTCGTGCTCGAGGACTGGGCACAGACGGTGGACGTCGTGCGGTTGCCGGATCGTCTCTCCCGCCGCATCGCGCAGTTTCTGCGCCAAGCGGACAAGCTGACTCCGGCCACGCGGCTGCGCCTCGCGGACAGCTTGGCGGCCGAGGCCGTCCCATACGTGTCGCCGAAACCGGATGTCCCGGCGGAAGTCCTACTGGCCGGGGTCGCCGCGGTGCGCCGCAGCCGGGAGTCCAGGGCGCTGGAGCTCGAGAGGGAGCGCCTCGACCGCCTGCAGCCCCTGCTGCACACTCTGCCGCACGGCTTTCCCCAGCGGTAGGGAGCCGGCCCAGTCATATCCGCGAGCTACGTCCCCGACCGCGAGAGTGGCCGTTGTGCCGGACACTCGCGTCCGAACGGGCACAGTCACCACTGGTTAGCGGCGGATGGCTCCCGTTGGCTCCCGTGTGGGGTGGCTTTCTTCGGTTGTGGTGTGTGCGCGTTGGCAGGTGGGTTTTCGGGTGTGGCTGATTCAGGACATCCGTCGCCCGTGGCCACCGGCTGGCGCGGACTAGTGCGGGGCGGGTGTGGGTGCCCGGGGCGGCGTGCTGGGTTCTCCTGAGTTGGCCACATCGTCGGTGCTTGCGGCATCACCGGTGGTTCTGTAGCGCT
>NZ_SOGK01000138.1:0-67472 GCF_004564305.1 Cryobacterium sp. TMT3-29-2 | reverse complement strand
TTGTGAGTTGCTTTAGTCGGTACTCACTGACCATCCCACGGTGGCTCTTTACGTTGACGAAGCAACACTCAAGAGCGGGAAACCACACCACTCACAGGGACGTGACCGTTTCGTCTAGGTTTCTAGCTGACAAAGGTAAGAAACACAGGGACGAGAAACCGGCGTGCAAAACTCAACACTATGGCGAACTCTGCTCGGAGTCGATAAGACCATTGTTGAAGCGGTCGATCTCGACGTGGAAACGGGCGCTCTGGTCGCGTCGGTGCGTCCCGCGGCATCGATGCGGAACCGTTGCGGGTCCTGCCGACGCCGTTGCCCCCGCTACGACACTGGTGACGGCCGCCGCTGGTGGCGGTCCCTGGATGCGGGGTCGGTGCAGATCCAGTTAGAAGGTACGGCACCGCGGGTGAGCTGCCGGGTTCACGGCGTCACCGTCGCCACCGTGCCGTGGGCTCGGCATCAAAGCGGTCACACGCTGTTCTTCGATGACCAGGTCGCGTGGCTGGCCACGCAAACATCAAAGACCGCCATTACCGTGCTGATGCGCATCGCGTGGCGCACTGTCGGCGCGATCATCACCCGGGTTCGGGCCGTTGACACAGAGAAGCAGTTCGACCAGTTCGCGGACCTGACCCGGATCGGGATTGACGAGATCATCTACAAGCGCGGCCACAAATATCTGACCCGCGTTGTCGACCACGATTCCGGCCGTCTCGTCTGGGCCGCGCCGGGCCAGGACAAGGCCACCCTCGCGACGTTCTTCGACGCGTTGGGACCGGAACGTTCGGCGCAGATCACCCATATTTCCGCGGACGGTGCGGCCCGGATCGCCAGTGTTGTCCCGGAGAAAGCCCCCAACGCCATCCGCTGCGCTGATCCGTTCCACGTCGTGAAATGGGCCGCCGAGGCCCTCGACGAGGTCCGCCGGGCCGCGTGGAACGATGCCCGCCGCACCCGCGGCCGGCCCGCCGCCGACGCTCCGGCCCGACCGGATAGTGCTCGAGCTGCCGGCATCAAGAACTGCCGCTACGCGCTCTGGAAGAACCCGGAGAACCTGACCGAGAAGCAGCAGGCGAAGCTGGCCTGGATCGTGCAGACCGACCCCCGGCTGGCCCGCGCTTACTACCTGAAGGAAGGCATCCGTGTGATCTTCAAACTGCCTCTCGAGGAAGCGACCGAAGCTCTCGACAAATGGGTTGGTTGGGCTCGCTGCTGCCACATCCCGTCCTTCGTGAAACTGCAGAAGAGCATCGTGAAGCACCGCACCGCGATCCTGGCGTCCATTGAGCACGGCCTATCCAACGGCCGCGTCGAATCCATGAACACCAAGATCCGCCTCATGACCCGCATCGCATTCGGCTTCAAATCACCCGAGGCCCTCATCGCCCCCGCGATGCTCAGCCTCGGCGGGCATAAACCCGTGCTTCCCGGCCGGATTCAACCCACGGAAGAGTCAGGAGAGCCTCATTTCGGCGGGTTTCTAACTGTGTGTTCGTATCGGGTTGCGGTAAGTGCAGGACGGTGTCGTACTTGAGCCCGGTGATGCGGGTTGCCCCGATGCCTAGTGTCCGAGTGTTCGATCGCTCCGGTGACGGCGAGGCCTACGACGGTGTCGGTCGCGCCATCGTAGGGCGCACGGGGAACCTGTGCGCGAGGAAGAGCACGAATTGCATCACTCCGGACATCCGATCGATGCCTTTGATGGTGTCGCTCGACGCGAGCGTGCTCGGCTGGGGCGCACCTGCCGGGCGTTCGCCTCCCGTCAGCCTGTTGTCACCGAGCGATCCTCCGGAAGGTGCGAGGACCACGTGTCGATGGGGCGACGCGGGTAGATGCGCAGCGGATCGGGGAGCTTCGCATAGAGAGCCACCAGGAAAAACCCGAGAGTGAACAACATCTGCTGAATGATCTCGGTGATCTGGCCTTCGACGTAGTGCGTGAGCTCAGCGCCGAACAAGAACATGCCAAACGTAAGCAGCCCGAGCGTCGCGCCTATCCGAGGAAAGATCCCGAGGACGACGAGGAAGCCGGTCGCGAACTCCATAAACGGCAGAAGTGTCCCGGCAAGCGTCACGATCCAGTCGGGCACGGGCTCTTCCGCGAACATGCCCAGGAGCCAGTCGCGAAGGCCGCTGTCACCTGAGACGAGGGCGATGATCTTGTCCGTACCGCCGACGAGCAGCGGGATGCCCACGGCGATGCGGAAGATTGAGTAAAACAGCCTATCCAGCATGGATTTCCTCGCTTGTTTGCTTGGCTACGCAGGGCGGCCTACGACCGTCCTCACCCAGCGTAGTGCCCGTGAACCGTAGCCATGGCCGCCGCCAATGTCCGTTCCATGAGAAAGTCGGCGGACTCCAGCAGATGTCCAAATAGTCGAGGGACGCCTGGTCGTTCGCCGGATCCCGGAACGAAACCCGTTTGAAGGCGCCGGGCAACCGACCCTGTTCGATACGCGCCGGTTCCACGCGTTCTTCACCACCAGCACCCCAGACACCGTCAGCGCTGATAGAACCCACCGGCAACACGCGATCATCGAGCAGGTCAACGCCGATCTCAAAGACAGTGCGCTGGCGCACCTGCCGTCTGGGAAATTCACCGCCAAAGCCGCCTGCTGGTGTTGCCCACGATCGCGTTCAACCTCTCCCGCGCCACCGGAACCCTCGCCGGCAGCGCCCTCGGCAAAGCGCGCACCGGCACCATCCGCCGGAAGCTGATTCAAATTCCGGCGCGCATCTCGACCTCGGCTCGGATACACGTCCTGCACCTCCCGGCCAGCTGGCCCTGGGAAACCGGGTGGACAGCTTTGTTCGCGGCGGCCTGCGGCCCGCCGCGAACCAAGTCCATCTGACCACCCAGCCCCACGGCGCAACCAGAACCAGGAACATCACCGGCAGCAAGGCCGGTCGCTCCGCCACGCCCGCCGAGAGAAACCTCAGCTCAAACGGTGGCGGGCCGACTCAACCAGACCGACCGGTGGATAGAGGTCAAGTTCGCACTGTCGGTTGGCAGAGGTGAGCCTGGCGCCAGCGCCGGCGCGAGACGTCCTTGATCAGGACAACCCGCAGCTCTCCACCGCTGAGGCCCAGACCCAGACCCGATGCAGCCCACGGTGTTCCCACTCGACGTAGACGGCGCGTGGCGTCCGGCCGCGCGATGAACTCGCCCCCCGTAGTCGGGTTCGACCTGCATTAGGCTGTCGGCCTGCACTGAGGTGGCGGGTGCGGGCTACTCGGATATCTCTTGTTCGCTCCCATTATCCGATTGGAACATACGTTCGATTCCTGGGAACGGGCGCACCGTGCGCGCGGACTGCTCGCGATAACGCCCTCACCTTCGGCCGGCCAGTCGAGAGCAGTTCGGCCCCGATGAACTTCCGGCGTCGCGCCTGCGCGACGCCGGATTCAGCGCGCGGGCGACGACCTCGTTGCGCTCCAGCAGGCTTCTCTGCGTAACGCACCGGATTTCATCTGACGTACGCATTGTGATTACCGAAATGCTCTTCGGGTGTCTACAATCAGAAACAACCCGACTGCAATCGCGGTCGGCGACGCACAGGTCACCAAGGACAGATGAGCCGGAGGCCGACGCAGTGCAATCGCTCGCTTATTGCGGTAGCGCCGCTTGCGCTGGACGGACGATCATGCGATACCGCACCATGCCAAGGAGCACGCCAGATGACTATTTCTGAGACCGACTACTCCCGCACCGAGGCGCCCCCAGCGTCCTGGGCCATCACTGGGGAGGAGGTATTGCGCGCCGTCGCTAGCGGGCCAGAAGGCCTGACGGAACACGAGTCCGAATCCCGCCTCGCGCGCGACGGTCGCAACGAATTGCCTACTCCGCCCCAGCCGTCCGTCTTCAAGCGGCTGCTGGCCCAGTACGCTGACGTTTTGATATACATCCTCATCGCGGCGGCCGTGCTGAAGGCGATCACGGGTGACTGGGTCGACTTCACCGTCATCGCTGTTGTGATCGCGGCTACTGGGCTGATCGGCTTCATCCAGGAAGGCCGTGCGGCGTCGGCGCTCGCGGGGTTGCGTAAGATGCAGTCGTTGAGCGCACAGGTACGGCGCGACGGGACCTGGGGAGTGGTCGACTCCGCGACCATCGTCGTCGGTGACGTCGTCCGCGTTCGTAGCGGCGACCGGGTGCCGGCGGACGTCCGGCTGTTGACCTCCGGGCGGCTGCAGGTCGACGAGTCTGCGTTGACAGGCGAGTCGGTGGCCGCTGACAAGAGCCATGAAATCGTGGCTGCGGACGCGGGCATCGGGGACCGAACGTCGATGCTCTTCTCAGGGACCATCGTCACCGCGGGCAACGGCGAGGCCGTGGTCGTGGCTGCGGGGCGGGACACGGAGATCGGCCGTATCTCGGCGCTCGTGTCCGAGCAGGACCAGATGGACACCCCGCTCGCCCGACAGCTCGCCCACCTGGGTAAGCAACTGTCGATCCTCATCGGAGTGCTCGCCGTTGTCATGTTGCTCGTCGGCTGGTTCGTGCACGGCCTGGGTGTCGATGAGCTCATCTCGGCGGCCATCGGGTTCGCCGTGGCTGCGGTGCCTGAGGGACTGCCAGCCCTGGTGACGATCACGCTAGCGCTCGGCGTGCAGCAGATGGCTAAACGCCACGCAATCACACGCAAGATGGAGGCGGTTGAGACCCTCGGCTCGACGACGACCATCTGCTCTGACAAGACTGGGACGCTCACACAGAACGAGATGACCGCCCGGACGGTCGTCACGGCAGTAAGCACTTACACAGTCGAGGGCACCGGCTATGACCCCGCGGGTCGGGTCGTCAACTCCGACGGCCAGACCGCCGACCTCGCCGCCCACCCCGACCTCTCCGATCTCGTGCTGGCCGCCGGTCTCACCAACGACGCCCACGTCGAACAGACGGAAGACGGCTGGCGGGTCGTCGGCGTGCCGACCGAGGGAGCCCTCGACGTCCTGGCGGCGAAAGCCGGCGCAGCCACCGGCGCCGCGACCCGCGTCGGCGCGGTGCCGTTCGAATCAACCCACAAGTTCGCAGCCACCCTCGACGAGCTCCCGACCGGCTCAACCCCCGACGGCGTGACCCGATTCGTCCACGTGGTCGGCGCCCCGGACCGCCTTCTCGACCGAGCCGACACCGAGCGCTCTGCCGACGGCGGCACCGCACCGCTCAACCGGGCGGCGTGGGAGGAGCGGATCGACGCACTCTCGGCCAAAGGACTGCGCGTGCTGGCCGCAGCCACACGCCCGGCCGACGGTGTCGACCACATCGTGCTGGGCGACCTCGATGGCGGCCTGACTTTCCTCGGCGTCATCGGCATCGTCGACCCACCACGCCCCGAGGCAACCGCTGCGATCGCCGAGGCCCACGCTGCAGGCATCCGCGTGAAGATGATCACCGGCGACCACCGCGGGACTGCGACGGCGATCGCCCGTGAGCTGGGCATCGCCCCCGCCGAGGGCGAAGTCCTCGCGCTGACCGGCGCCGACCTCCACGCGATGGACGACGACGAACTCCGCCGGGTCGTACGTGACGTGGACGTTTACGCTCGCACCTCCCCGGAGCACAAGCTGCGGATCGTGCGCGCCCTGCAGTCCCACGGCGAGGTCGTCGCCATGACCGGCGACGGCGTCAACGACGCCCCGTCGATCACGCGCGCCGACGTTGGCGTGGCCATGGGCATCAAGGGAACCGAAGCGACCAAGGAAGCGGCGGACATCGTTCTCGCCGACGACAACTTCGCGACCATCGAACGCGCCGTCGAGGAAGGCCGGCGGATCTATGACAACATCCGCAAGTCCGTAGTCTTCCTGCTGCCCACCAACGGCGCGCAGGCCCTTGTGATCCTCGCTGCGGTCCTGGCGGGGATTGCTCTGCCGCTTTCCCCCGTGCAGATCCTTTGGATCAACTTGATCACCGCGCTCACGTTGTCGTTGACCTTGGCGGGAGAGCCCGCAGAGCCAGGCATCATGCGGCGCATGCCGCGCTCAGCTACGGAGCAGGTACTGTCGTCGCGGGCGATCGCCGTCGTCCTCACCGCCTCGGTCGTCATCGGCGTCGCGACCCTCGCCGTCTACCTCCTCGAGCGCGACCGCACCGGCGATTACGCCGTGGCACAGACGTCCGCAGTCCTGATGCTCGCCCTCGGCCAGCTCGCTTTCCTCTTGAACTGCCGTCTGCTCAACGGTTCCGCGTTCACTGTTCGGGTGCTTACCGGTAACCGCAACCTGTGGATCTCGGCCGGCCTGCTGATGGCCCTGCAGATCATGTTCACCTACGCGCCGTTCATGAACTACTGGTTCGACTCAACCCCCATCGGTTTCCACAGTTGGGCGCTGACAGCTGGCGTTGCCGTCGGCGTTTTCGTGGTGATGGAAGGTGCCAAGGCCGTCATCCGACGGATTGGAAACCGTACGCCGCGAGAGCAGGGAGCACTGCCCGTAGGAAACGTTACGCTTCGGGCTTGACGCTAAGTAGCGCACACGTGCGGCTCCACCCGGCGCTTAGCCTCGATCCCTTCCGGCGCACTGCGCACGGTGGACGGCCGGCCCTTCCCCAGTGGTCGGTACCGAGCCCGCGCCTCCACCCGTGACGACAGAGGTGCCCTGAATCGCCTCGGCGCGACGGCCGCGACCTACGAAGAGGCTCGAGCTGAGTTTCGCCATCAGGCGATGGCCTTGTCGACGTCGAACGGATGCTACTCGGCGAACTCTCCTCATCGGCCGCCGGTGAAGGCGGCTCGGTCGTCCGCTCGATCACGGCCGAGGAGAGCGCTCGTGCCCGCCGCTTTCTCGATTCGACCGCTACTTCGAAGGACGGCGCACGCGCAGTTCTGCCGTATTCTGGCACCTTGTTAATACAGTGTTCGATGTATAGTCATCATGTGCTGACTATTACTACCCGTATTGACGTGATGAACCGGCTGGGCCGCGCGATGGCGGACCCGACGCGTTCTCGCATCCTCATCACCCTGCTGGACGGCCCGAGCTACCCGGCCATACTCTCCCGTGACCTGGGACTCGGCCGCTCTAACGTGTCAAACCACCTCACGTGTCTGCGAGATTGCGGCATCGTCGTGGCACAAACTGAGGGGCGACAGACCCGCTACGAAATTGCAGACCCACACCTCGGCCGGGCGCTAACCGCGCTGGTCGACGTGACGCTGGCCGTTGAGGAGAACGCACCCTGCCTCGACCCGGCATGCTCGATCGCAGGCTGCTGCGAGGCGACCTGATGACTGCCACAGTGACCGCGGCCCGCCGAGCAGTCCTGCACCGCCGGGTGCGGTTCATTGTCGCCTTCACGATCATCTACAACGTGATCGAAGCTGTCGTGGCAATCTGGGCCGGCGCGTTGGCGTCCTCCGCCGCACTGATCGGGTTTGGCCTCGATTCGATCGTGGAAGTGCTCTCTGCTCTAGCCATTGCCTGGCAGTTCACCCGGAAGGACCCGGAGCGCTGGGAGAAGGCGACAGTGCGCGCGATCGGGATTGCGTTCTTTGCCTTGGCCGCATACGTGGTCACCGACTCCGTACTCTCACTCACCGGAGCCCAGGACGTGGACCACAGCCCGCTTGGTATCGGCATTGCGACCCTCAGCCTGCTGGTCATGCCCGTGCTGGCTTGGATCGAATTTGGAACCGGCCGCCAACTCGGATCGAAAAGCGTGATGGCCGATGCCAGGCAACTCGTGTTGTGTATCTATCTCTCCGGAACCGTCCTCATCGGCTTGCTGCTCAACAGCCTATTCGGCTGGGCCTGGGCCGATTCCGTTGCGGCTCTCGTCGTCGCTGTGCTCGCGATCCGGGAAGGCGTTGAGGCGTGGCGCGGTGACGTTGAATCACCATCCGAAGTTCTCAGCGAGATGGTTGAGGATGACGACAACGAGCAACTCGAAGAGAGAACCAGCGACCGACGCAGCTAGGCCGACTCGGCCGGCCTCCGGCCGAATAGTGACATCAATCTATGTAGATGAAGATGAACGCCTCCACAAGCTGCGGGGTCCTTGTCCAGAGGTGTTCGGTCGTTCTCGACCAGAGCTGCTACCCATGGATTCGCCGGGCATCAGGCCACGTGATCCAACGATTGCCAGTTCATCGCCCGCGCTTGTCTGGCAACAAACACCAAGGATGGGCGCCGGGAGGCCAGCTATAGACGGGCGTACACTCAGCAGCAGGGCTGAACGGAGTCGTTCCAGTTGGGGCGGCCGGTTTGCGATCTCGGGGGCGGCGGGTACTCGAGCGAGGAGCATGACAGTCGTCTAGGTGGATCACACAGTTGGACGGTGAGGTTGACGAACGGAAGGTGGACCACGTGATCGGGGACTCGAACGAAAATGTTGAGGAAGACGAACCTGGTCCTGGGGTCGCGGCGCCGCTGGACCGCTGGCTGGTCTTGCCCGCTCGAGTGCCAGTGGACGAGCAGAGCATGTCCGTGCCGGCTTCGGACTCACCTGACCCCGAGGGTGGAAGAAACCCTGACAACGACTGGTTGCTCCGCGGCGTGTAAACCAGCGTGCATCCAAACCGGGGCACGTTGAACACGAGCTAGGCCGGAGGCGGTCGCTAGACGCATGACATGAACCCTGGACGCGGTGCGGGGCCCAATAACCAAGCGCGCCGCGGCGTCGGGTCGAGGACTCGACGATGCCCGCCTGCCAGGTTGTGTCACGAAGGTACCCCGCGCGGGAGCACGCGTATTGCCGCGGCCCAGGCGTGCTGCCGCGAACGAACCTTGCCCAGGAGCCCACCGACTACGGCTGTAAAACTAATCCACTCGACCACGATTGGCTGGATGATCAGAGTGGAAGATTGGGCGTGAGTTCCTCGCCTTCACAAGAGCGACGGTGTGTCGCTGCGGGAAATCGCACGGCGTTCAGGGGAGTGGTGTTCGGGAAGGCTCTTCGGGCACTCGTGCCATTCCGGTGCGCACCGAATACTCGACCGTGAAGATGGTGTCTCGGGTCCCGGCTTCGGCGAACTGACCGAGAAACGCGAAATTGACCGCGTTGGACGGGACCACAGCGGGTCGGTCGTTTGCTTGCCGGGGCATGAAGAACGCCGTGATGTAGGGCATCATCACGGGCACGCACGTGGCGGCCTCCGCGGCGAGCTCGGCGATCTCGGCTAGAGGGACGCCCATGTAGTAGAGCCACTCCTGAGTGATCTCCTCACCGGTGCACTCCTGCATGGACTTCTTCACGTAGTCGCCAGGCTTGTCGACGAAAAGCGAGTACACCCAGACCACGATCTGGTCCTGGGGTTGCTGCTTGAAGTGCGGCTGGCGGTTGACGGTCCAGCTCAGCAGCCAGGAGGAGTCCGTGGCGGTGACGCTGCCGCCGGTGACGACCCTCCCGCTGAATGGATCGCGTTTGGCGATCTTCTCGATGTACGCAGGGATGCGCCTGTCCAGCGTTGTGACCGTTGCCGACTCCCACTTGGTCTGCGGTATGTGCGAGCCGAAGACGTCCGGGTGCCCGAACGACGGGTCCTGTGCGGCAATGCGGCGCCACAGGTCCCAGGCCGGGGCTGGGCCCTGGTCAAGCTTTGCCGGTGTGTGCTGGTCCCCGTTGTCGGAGTTTTCCGTCAGTGAGCCGATTGTGGTGAGTACGAGGTCATCGTCGCCGAGATCGATGCCGCCGCTGACGCCCTCAGCGATCCAGTGGATGGCCGTGGCGGTTTTGCGGTCGGCCGTGATCGCGAAGTCGACGTCGGTGACCTCCGTGCCGAACCTGAATGTCACGCCCTGGTCGAGCAACCAACGGTACAAGGGCAGCACAAGGGACTCGTACTGGTTGTATTTCGTGAACTTCAGGGCCGTGAAGTCGGGCAGTCCGCCGATGAGGTGGATGAAGCGGTTCAGGTACAGCTTCATCTCGAGAGCGGAGTGCCGCTCCTCGAAGGCGAACATGGTTCGCCAATACATCCAGAAGGTGGTGGTGAGGAAGTCCTCGCTGAAGACCTCGTTGATCCGCTTACCCTCCATCGACTCACGGGTGGCCAAGAAGACCTTGGTGAGTTCCTGTTGGGAACTTTCGGAGAGATCGAAGCGGCCTCCGGTGCCGGCGTCCTGGCCCCGCTTGACCGTGGCCCGCTGAAGGGAATAGTTCGGGTCGTCTCGCTAGGCGCAGGGGAACCACTCCGCGGCGCGGTCGGCCGCGCGGCGGTGTGCCACGAAACGGCGGGTGATCTCTGCGATCGCATCCGCAAGGGGGAAGATGTCTCGAGTCACGAACTGGTCGTCGTGATCGGCCGCGACCGGATGCCAGTACACACCGTCGGCTGTGATCGTGACCTCGGGGATCAGCGAGTCGACCGTGAGCTCGATGCCGGAGTCGGCGACACCGCGGTGCGCGAGCGCGCGAATGACCTGATCCTCGCGTGAGATTCCGAGGGTGTCGAGGAAGACGTGGAATGGATCGAGCTCGTGCATCTGATCGGCGGGAAGAGTGGCCGCGACCTTCACGCGGAACCCCTCCTCATGCGCGATGCGGATGCCGCTGACGGCCTTCGCCCACGACCCGGTTCCGCGGTGACTGTCGTGGATGGCCGGAGTGGCTGAATCGACGCTGACCTGGAGGGTGAGCCGGGACCGATCCATTCGGCGCAGGCGCTCGAGTCGAGCGCCTCGGAACAGCATTCCGTTGGTGAGCAGTGTCGTGGGAAGTGCGTCGGTGCACGACTTCACGAGATCATCGAGGTCGTTCAGAAGGAACGGCTCGCCCCCCGTGAGGATGAGTTCGCCGACCCCCGCGTCGGCGGCCTCACGCGCGATCTGTTGGAGCCGGTCGGCCCCAATCGCCCGCCGTTCCGCCTTCGGTGACGAGCGAACGCAACAGTAGTCGCAGGCGAGGTTGCAGTCGAAGTTCGTGTAGACCCACACCCGCGATCCCGGTCGTTGAGCGGGGTCGAGTTGCGCGAGCGGGTCGGGGGTGCGCCCGTGACGAACGGTCAGGGTCGTTTCCTCGGCCACGACGATCTCGTTGCCGCTCGCGGCACACCACGCCGCAACGAGGCCGAGCGCGGCAGCACGGTGCGCTTGTCGAAGTCCGACAGTCACCGTCCCGCCCCTCGGTACACGCCCGATGCCTTCGATGAGGTCGAGGACGACACCCATCGCGGTGGGTTCGGCCACCGACGGGCTCACGGGCGAGGTCGGGGTCACCATCTCGGGGCGATTCTCTGCTCGCTCACGGCGGCAACGAGGGACGAGTAGCCCTCAAGCCTCGGAGGAACCCAGGCCTGCAGGCCCTCCATCTCCATGATCGGACGATGCTGCGGATTCTGCCAATCCATTGCGAGCAGATTCGCGACCCAGAGATCCGCGCGCTCAATAGTGAGCGACGGCATCGCGGTGAAGTTGCAGTGGCTGTACTCAGGTGAAGTCCAGAACGATTCGAACGCCCCGGGCAGCAACTCACCTCGCCCGATGGCGTTCCACGTGTTGATGCCGATCGCGGCGGCATCCGCCCGATCGTCGAGCACTGCACGCAGGGCATCGAGCTCGCTTCGACCGGTGTCGCCGTGTTTTCCCACGTCGCTGTCGATCCGGGTGAGACTGACGTCTCCCTCACCGAGGCCGGCCTCGCGCAGGAAGTGAATCGGAAGGATCGCCGCCTGGGCCGAATCACGCGATCCTAGAACCAGGCGGCGGCCGCGAAGGCTCTCGAGCGAGGTGAACCCGCTCCCCGAGCGAGCCACGAACACCGTCTTGAAGACGAGATCCGTGTCGCGCGAGGCGAGAGCGCGGCATGCGCCATCGGTTTGGGCGACGGTGCGCACCCAGGCGAGGTTGGTGTTCCAGGCGAGATCGAGCGATCCGGAGATGAGAGCATCGACCTGCCTGCCGTAATTGGAGAACAGCACGAAGTCGATCGGTGTCGTGGTCTCGGCAAAGTAGTCCCGCAACCCTTCCCAGATCGGTACGACGTTGGGCGAGTAGGCGACCGAGCCGATGACGAGTGGAGCGTTCATGCTGCGGCCCCGGCCGTCTCGGGCTGTGGAGCCCCGGCAGCAGCCGTCGGCGCATCGAAGAGGGATCGGCCGGTGATCGCACGACCATAGAACTCGTAGAGCACGTCGGATGTCGGGGCCATCACGTGTCCCGCTCGCGCGTCGCGGAAGTAGCGGTCGATCTGCAGGTGCTCAGAGAACGCCGCTCCGCCGCACACGCGCATGGCGACATCCGTGACACGCAGCGCAGCATCGTTTGACGATGCTTTACTTCCGAGCACGAAAAGGGGAGTGTCGTCTTCGGGAGCGGCGACCTTGCCCGCGGCCACGTCGAGGTAGGCGCTCGCATTGGCGAGATCGATCGACATCTTCGCGAGCTGTGCCCGGATGGTCGGCAAAGACGACAGGCTCTGATCGAGATGCTCGAGCCGCGCTCCCATCGTGTGCCGTACCGCGGCGTCGACCGCGGCTCGGCTGAGACCGATCGACACGGCGGAGTTGCCCAGGTTGAACCACGGCAACACCTGCCCCATCATCAGATCGAACCCTCCACCCGCCGCGCCTAGACGGAAGCCCTCGGTCGTGTCGACGTCGACGGTCATCGGGCTCGAAGAGTTCCCACGGAATCCCATGCCCTTCCACGGGCGATCGATCGACAGGCCGGTCGTGCCGGCGGGGATCGCAAAGAGGTCCACACCCTCCGCATCCGGTGTGCCCGTGGAGATGACGTAGACGTCTGCGTGGCCGGCCGAGGTGACCCAGCTCTTCTTCGCGGAAACCCGGATGCCCTCCGGTATCGATGTCGCTCGCGAAACGGGCGCCCAGAAGTGGGAGCGCGAACCTGCTTCGGAGAAGGCCAGCGACGCGAGCGAGCGGCCGCTCGCGAGGTCGGCGAGCAGTCCCGGCATCCCGGTGGGCGGCGCCGCAGCGATCGGCATCGCGGCGCTCACGTGCATGAGGTAGATCATCGCTGTCGACCCGCAGGCGCCGGCGAGGGCACCGGCCACCAGTACAAGCTCCCGCGGTCCTCGGCCCAGCCCACCGACCTCGGTTGGAAGAGTCAGTCCAAGCAGTCCCGATGACCGCAGCGCGGCGACCGCTTCCTCGGGAAAGCGGCCCTCAGCATCCACGTCATGCGCATGCCGGCGGGCGATCTCCACAACGGGATTCAGTAATTTGACAACATCGATCACGGTCTGCCTTTCGTCGGGTCGTGCGGCTGGGCTGGGGGAGCTGGTGACAACGAGAGTGCGAGCAGTGCCATGCCCAGGCCGCCGGCCACCGCCATCGCTGAGGCGTCACCGCCGAGAGGCCGGACCGACAGGGCGAGGCCCACGAGCTGGAGGAGGGCGGCTCCCGTCAGCAGCGTCCCTGCAATCAATCGCAGCAGCCGGCTCCGGATGATGCCGCTCACGATCGCGAGAATGCCGGCGGCCACCAGGATGCTCGCGCCGACCAGTCCGATGTTCACGAATCGAAACTCAGTGGGGAGCGAGGTGCCGAAGACGAAACCGGCAAGAACGATCGCGGCGGCACCGATCACTACCGTCCCGCGGTCGTAGGCCGTCGATGTTCCGAAGACGCTTGTCACGACACCCTCAACATGAGACGTGAGAGTCGTCCGGATGACGCCGACCACGACGTGCGCAGTAGTCCGTCGACTCCATAGCAGCGCCCGGCCGCAGTCGCGAAGAGGGCGAGATGAGCGAGCCCCATCAGGTAGTACGACCACTGCCACTCATCGGGTGCGAACAGCACCGAGAGGGTGATCGCCAATGTTTGGCCGATACCGACGACGGCCCAGAATCGTGTCGCGAGGCCGACAAGCAGGAAAGCGCCCAGCCCGCCCTCGATCAGAAGCGTGAACCATCCGAAGACGACAATGTTCGGCAGCACGACCACGTCGACGAACGTTGAATACGGCGCGAACACCGGATGCGAAACGGCCAGGCCGGCCCAAAAGTACAGGCCGTCGTTATTCGCCCGGCCAAAGTCCGGGGGTACCTTCCACGCGACATTTTGGATCCACATGAGGGCGACGCCGCAGCGGAGCGCGGCGATCATGATTCTCGAAGCGCGCGACATCTCCGGGGCGTCGACTAGTGCGCTCGCCGCTGTGGACATGGGTTCCTTTCGACGAGATCAGTCAAACCACATCGAGCGTTGAGCGCAACGACGAAAACATTACGAGACCCTGACAGGTCGGGGGCGGTCGGCTAGCGCAACCGTCTGGTGACCGGTGACGATCATGTAGGGCCAATTTTTTTGACATCAGCGATTTCCGCTGCGACAAACATGTACCGACCGCGAACTCAACCTGGGGGTGGCTATTCCAGGGGCGGCGGAAAATTGGAGGATTTCCCACCGAGCAATCCGCTGGCGAAGTCCTCGAACCCGTCCGCGGGAACCAGGAAGCTGGCGATCCTGCTCGAAACCGCAACACGAACGTGACCACCCCGGTGTTCACCGGGACCACGGAGACCGGGGCGACCGTGACCCTGTACACCGGGGCGTCCGTGGTCGGCGACAGTCGCAACCCTCGTCATCCGTCTACGACGGCACCACGCCGATCGGAAGCCTGACCACCACGACGACCACATACTCGATCACCTCGAGCCTGCTCCCGGACGGCGCCCGCACCGTGACCGCGAAGGCGACCGACCTCGCCGGCGACGTGTCCGTCGTCTCCACGGACACGACCGTCACGATCGGCACGCTCGCGCCGCCGCTCCGTCGACCCCCGTGATGACCGCGGCGACAGACACCGGCATCTCCGCCACGCCCGGGATCACCAAGATTCGGCCCCGCCCTCCGGCCGCCGAGGCCGGGAGCGCCATCGGACTGGGAGGTGACAGGGAGCAGCGGCAATCGTCGAACCTTCGGCGGGGACTCGTCGTCGGGAGGCGCACGCTCCTCGAACTGACGATCGCTGCCCGAAGTCACGGACCCGTCCCGAAACGACCCGGCTGCTCACGGCTGCGGTCGTGCACCGAGGCCAACGGCCCTGCTCCCGACCGTTCTGCTCGCCAAGTTTCAGCGAGAAACAATGGCGCTTCTCCGGGATGCAGCGAATTCCGTCAGGAGGCGAAATCCCTGCCTGTCGACGGACCCATGCATTGCCGCGAGCACCACAACTCCGACGCCCGCATCTCGGTCGAGACCGATCCAGCTGCTGAACCCCCCGGTACTGCCGTTGTGCCAAGTGATTGCGCGGCCCTGGAACTCGAGTGTGATCCACCCTGCACCGATACCGACCCTGGAAGAGTATTTTGAGACCGGCTCGAGCGCGGAAAGACCCCGCGCCGATCCGTCGAGGATCGAGCTGAGGAAGCCCCGCATCGTGCCTATCGTCGCGCGGACGCCTCCTGCCGGCGCGAGCCCCTCACCTACCCAAGCGGGCAGTGGGCGTCCGAATCGGCTGAACCCAGTCAGATCCATCGGCCCAAGGTCATCAGCGCGGATGGGCGTCGAGAATCCCTCGCCCAGGACCTCGTGCAGGAGTCGTTCGTAGCTAGTCGCGGCGCCTTGCGCCACGGCGTGCCCCAGCAACTGAAAACCGAGGTTCGAGTACCTGGGTCGGGCAGAGCCGACTCGCACGTTGCGAGTCTGTTCGAGGAGATCAGCGAGCGAATCACCGTAAGGGTTTTGCCCTCGGAACCAGAAGTCGACGGTGCGGCGAAGTGCATGCATCCCGGGCGGTAAACCGGGAAGACCGGAACGGTGAATGGACAGGGAACTCAGGCGCACTGAGCCGACCTTTCCGTGGCCTTCGAGCGGAAGCAAGTCGCGAAGGATTGTTGTCTGCGAGACGAGACTGCGCTCGGTCGCGTCGCGATACAACATGCCCGTGAGTGCCTTCGAGATCGAGCCGATCTCGAAGGTGGAATGGTGGTCCGCACCCACAGTTGCGGTCAATCCGCCCTGAGGGGTGATCACTGCCACTGCTGCTGCTGCTCCGGTTGAACGGAAGACGCGGCCCACAGCATGAACGAGTTCAGCATCCCCAGTCCAGCCAATCTCCATGAAAGCTTCCTTTCCGCCCGTTCTCGTTGCTCGTCAATCTTTGTTGACGATGCGTTCGATCAAACCATAGGTGATCCATTCGCCGAAAGTCAACGTCGGTTGACGCCAGTGGTTCGGTGCCACCGCGATCTCGCTTCGATGTGATGTTGCAGCAGGTTGAGGCGAAAGCGCCCAGAAGTCATCGCTGAGCGGTCGGGTTCTAAACGTTTGTGCAGTTCGATGGGGCTGTGCGGTCCTCGGCGCTGGAGCGGCTGCCTGACTGCGCGCTACCGTTTGCCGTACTTCTTGTGCACTGCCTGTTTGGTTACGCCGAGGCACTGAGCAATGGCCTCCCATGACAGCCCGGCCTGACGAGCACTGCGAACGAGGCCTGCCTCACTGCGCCCCACCTCTCGATGGAGCTCGGCAATGATTTGCAGTGCTTCAGCTGGTCCCTTGCCGTCCATCGCTCCGACAAGTGTTCTCAATCGCTCCGCCTGCATTCGTCAATACTAGTTGACGATAGTGAGCGGCGACGAGATCAATTCAGAAGTACGCGAGTGGGCTCAGTGTGACGTCGAGTGTCGGCACCCGCCGCATGCCTCCGGCTCGGCGGCGTGGCTCCGCGGCTGGTCTCGGAAGCGGATGTGGCGTCTCATCGCCGTGGGGCATTAGACGGCCGTCGGCCACCTGGTTCCTGTGAACGATGTCAGGACCGACGGGGAGACTCTTCCGAGAACGAGTGGGGGATGAGATGGTGACTGTGCAGCGAAAAGTGACGGACGTCGACGCGATCGTGGTCGGCTCCGGGCCGAATGGCCTGGCTGCAGCGGTGACCCTGGCCAGAGCCGGGCTCTCCGTGCGCGTCTACGAAAAGTCCGCCAACGTCGGTGGCGGCGCCGCCACCGCGGAACTGACCCTGCCGGGCTTCCACCACGACGTCTGCTCCGCCGTGCACCCGCTTGCGTTGGCTTCCCAGTTCTTTCAACGTTTCGGGCTCGCGGACCGGATCGAACTGGTCGTTCCGGAGGTCTCCTACGGCCACCCGTTGCCGGGCGGCACCGCGGGCCTCGCCTATCGCAGCCTGACGCGGACCGTTGCCGAGCTGGGCCGGGACGGCCCGGCCTGGAACCGGTTGTTCGCGCCCCTCGTGTCCCATGCTGAGCAGGTGGCCGAGTTCACCGGCGCGCAGCTTCTGCGGCTGCCACAGCACCCGGCCACCGCTTTGCGCTTCGGCTTGCGCGCCCTCGAACAGGGCAGTCCGCTCTGGGACCTGCGTTTCTCGGGTGAGATCGCGCCCGCCCTGCTCACCGGCGTCAGTGCGCACACGATCAGGGCCCTGCCCAGCGTCGCCACCTCCGGTGCCGGTCTCACTCTTGCCACGTACGCCCACGCCGGCGGTTGGCCGATCCCGGTGGGCGGCAGTGGCGCGATCGTGGCCGCGCTGGTCGACGACCTGCTCGCTCACGGTGGCGAGATCGTCACGTCGACCGAGGTGCGGCGGCTGAGCGACCTGCCACCGGCCCGGGTGGTGATGTTGGACCTGACGCCTCGGGCGCTGCTGCGGCTTGCCGAGGGCGAGCTGCCCGACGCATACGCGAGAAAGCTTCGCGCCTTCCGCTACGGCAACGGCGTCGCCAAGGTCGACTTCGCCATCTCAGATCCGGTGCCCTGGCAGGCCACCGGGTTGCGGGCGGCGGGCACCGTGCACGTGGGTGGCACCCGGGCGCAGATGCGGCGAGCTGAGAACACCGTCGCACGCGGCGGTCACGCCGAGGAGCCCTATGTTCTCGTGTCCCAGCCCAGCGGCATCGACCCCAGTCGCGCTCCGGCCGGTCAGCACACCCTCTGGGCGTACACCCATGTTCCGCGCGGTTCCACCATCGACCAGACCGACGCGATCGTGCGCCAGATCGAGCGCTACGCCCCGGGGTTCCGCGACACGATCCTGGCCAGCACGGGTCGCACCGCCACGAAGATGGAACAGCTGAACCCCAATTACATCGGCGGGGACATCTCGGCTGGCGAGGTGAGTCTGACCCAACTCCTCCGGCGGCCGGTCCTGTCCCCGGACCCCTGGCGCACTCCCTTGAACGGGGTGTACCTGTGCTCGTCGTCCACGCCGCCGGGCCCGGGCGTGCATGGTCTGGCCGGCTGGCACGCGGCTCTGAGCGCTCTTCGCCACGACCTCGGGGTGCTCACCGCCCCCGATCTCTCCCCGACCACGCAGAAATCGACCAATCAGATAACGACCAACCAGAAATAGGTGACACTGTGGCCGTGAGCCACCACACCATGAACTGCCCGCCCGAGAACGTCTTCGCAGTCTTGGCCGACGGCTGGCTCTACCCGAGCTGGGTAGTCGGAGCCTCGCGAATGCGGGCTGTCGATGCGACGTGGCCGGAAGCAGGGAGCGCCATCCATCACTCGGTGGGTGTCTGGCCGGCCCTGATCGACGACTCCACGTCTGCTTTGGAATGGGACCCACCCCGGCATGCGCTCTTCAAGGCGCGTGGCTGGCCGGTCGGCGAGGCCCATGTGGCCGTCGACGTCAAAGCGCGAGGCAACGGATGCATGGTCCGCATCACCGAGGACGCCACCGCCGGCCCCGGCCGGTTCGTGCCCCTATTCCTACGTGACTCGGCGATCCGGATGCGAAACGTGGAGACCCTGCGACGGCTGGCATTCCTTGCTGAGGGCGGCGCCGGGAAGGTCCCCCAGGTACCAGGAACGACCACAATGTCGAAGTCGAAAAAGGCGGACACTGCCCAGAGGATTCCCAACCTGCCCGACCACTCTGCGACGCTGGGAAAGTAGATCATGTTCCTACTCTTCGGCACCCGTGCCCATCGTGCGGTGATAAACGTTGTCTCGTTCGTGTGCGGATATTGCGGGGTTCTCGCACAGCAGCAGGTGGTGAAAAAGTCTACGAAATTCACGCTGTTCTTCGTGCCTTTATTCCCCCTGGCGAAGTCTTACGCCAACGAATGCACCAACTGCGGCGGCACCACACGCCTCACTGCCACCCAGGTTGGGCACTCCATGGATTGGGCGGCACCACACGCCTCAGCAGGCTAGGGAGTGGTCGACAGCTGTCACGTGCAACGGCTCATCAACGACGTCGAGAAGGACGCGCTTGATCAGGAAGCTGACCGCTGTGGAGCGGAATCAACAGTGCCCGGCTCACCGTTGCTCCTGACTCGTTCGTTGCGGATGGCGCCGTCGATCCAACCGAACGCGACCAGGAGGTCGAGAACGTCTTCGGCGGTGACGTATTGCCCAGGGGCAGCTGTGCGGAAGACGACCAGCCAGACGGGGCCCTGAACACGGGTGAGAATCGCCCCACTACCCACCGGGGCGACCGCTGTCCCCGGCGGCTCTCAGGATCAGCCCGGCCTGGCTGTCTAGGATCGGAACCCCACGACGTCCCGGAGGATCCCATGAAGTGCCCCAACGACTCAACCACCCTCGTCATGAGCGAACGCAGTGGCGTGGAAATCGACTACTGCCCCGACTGCCGCGGCGTGTGGCTCGACCGAGGCGAGCTCGACAAGATCCTCGACCGGGCCGAAAAAGAATTCGCCCAGGCTGCACCGGTCCAGCCGGTTGCCGCCACACCGGTGCAGCAATACCCGGACCCGCGCACTCGTGCGCCGCAATACGGCGACCGTGATCGGAGCCACGACGACCGGGACCGCGGCTACGACAATCGTGACGGGTATCGGCCCAAGAAGAAGGACAACTGGCTGGGTGAACTCTTCGGTTAGGCGCGCCGCCGTTTGTGGGCAACCTCCCAGCGGGATTCCAAGCCCACTGTCAGAGCCTCGGCGTAGCATCACAGTATGATTCGTTTCGGAACAGGTCGTTGATCATGTCACGCAATTCAGTCAAGTGGCTCCCCGCCATCGTCGTTCCGGTTGTCATCGTCGCTGGCGTGCTTGCCGTGCCGCTGCAGGCCGGTGCCGCCGTTGACCTGCCCGACAAGACGCCCGAGCAGGTCCTCCTGATGTTCAGCGACAGCACCGTGAACGCCTTCTCCGGAACCGTCGAGAAGACCGCCGAGCTGGGCCTGCCCGACATCGACCTCGGCGCCGGCATGGCCGGGTCCATGGGCGAGTCGACGTCCGAGTCCGCGCCGGAGGGCACGGCTGAGCCCGGGGCTGCGGCTACAGGCGCGCTCGCATCCGTCATGGAACTTTTCAGCGGATCCCACACGGCCCGGGTCTACGTCGACGGCAGCGATGCCGGCGGCCCTGCGAAGGCGCGCGTGCAGATCCAGGACCGCATGGCGGAGCGCAACGTGGTGAGCAACGGCACGGATGTCTGGGCCTACGACTCCGAGACGAACACCGCCAGCCACCTGGCCATCCCCGCCGACGCCCGGGCCACCGCGCAGGCGAAGATCGCCGAGATGGCCGCCACCGCCCCAGCCGACCTGTCGACGCCCTCGCAGGTCGCCGACCGCTTCCTGAGCGAGATCGACCCGAGCACGACCGTCTCGGTCGGCACCGACGGCACCGTGGCCGGTCGCACCGCCTACGAGCTGGTTCTCACTCCCAAGGCCACCCAGACCCTGATCGAATCGGTGTCCATCTCGGTCGACTCCGAGACGGGCGTGCCGCTGCAGGTCACCGTGCGTGCCGCCGGTCAGGAAGACCCGGCCTTCCAGGTCGGCTTCACCGAGGTCGACTTCAGCACACCGTCTGCCGACCTGTTCGACTTCACCCCGCCGGCCGGCGCCACCGTTGAAGAGGTCGCCCTGCCGGTCATGCCTGAGATGCCTGCCGACGAGCCCAAGCCCGAGATCCCGGCCGAGAACGTTCCCGTCGTGACGGGAACCGGCTGGGACGCCATCGTGGAGGTGCCCGCGGCATCCGTTCCATCCGAACTCAGTGCCAACCCGATGCTGTCGGAACTTGCGACTGCGGTCGACGGCGGGCAGCTGTTCTCTACCGCCCTCGTCAACGTTTTCCTGGCCGACGACGGTCGTGTCTTCGCCGGGTCCGTTCCCGTGGAGTTGCTCCAGGCCGCCGCCGACGCCCAATGATCACGACACAGTGACCTCCGTCACCCCGGCTTCCGATCTTGCGATCGAGAGCCGGGGTCTCACCAAGCGCTTTGGCGGGCAGATCGCCGTGAATGAAATCAACCTGGCCGTTCCGCGCGGGTCGGTTTTCGGGTTTCTCGGCCCCAACGGCTCCGGCAAGACCACCAGCATTCGCATGCTGCTCGGCCTGACCCAGGCCAGCGGCGGGCAGATTCGCCTTCTGGGCCAGAGCATGCCCGACAGTCTTCACGACGTGCTGCCCCGCGTCGGGGCACTCGTGGAGGGGCCCGCGTTCTACCCGTTCCTCTCCGGCGCCGCCAACCTGCGCCGGCTCGACACGGCCGACCGCAATGCCCCGTCCCGCACGCGCGTCGCGCGGGTCGAGCAGGCTTTGGCGCGAGTGGGTCTCACCCACGCCGCCGGCAAAAAGGTGGCCGCCTACTCACTCGGAATGAAACAGCGACTCGGCATCGCCAACGCGCTGCTGCAGCCGCGGGAACTGCTCGTGCTCGACGAGCCCACCAACGGGCTCGACCCGCAGGGCACCCGCGAGGTGCGCAGCCTGGTGCGGTCGCTTGCGGCCGAGGGCACCACGGTCTTCGTCTCGAGCCACCTGCTCGCCGAGGTGGAGCAGATGTGCACCCACGCCGCGGTGATGAGCGGCGGCAACCTCGTGGCCCAGGGCACGCTGGCCGAGCTGCGTCACGTCGGCCAGACGCGGGTGCGCGTGCGCACACCGGATGCCGCCGCGGCATCCGCCGTGCTGACCCGACTCGGCCTCACCCCGGTGCGAAGCGACGTGCCCGATCAGGACCCGTGGGTCGCGGCTCCGCTGCCCCGAGACCTGTCGACCGGCCTGACCGGCCGGCCGGAGACCATCGTCGCGGCCCTCGTGGCCGGCGGTGTGCGCGTGCGCGGTTTCCTGATCGAGGAGTCCAGCCTGGAAGAACGCTTCGTGGCACTGACCGGAGAAGGTTTCGATGTCCTCCAATAGCGTGCCCCTTACGAACACGAACACGAACACGAACACGAACACGAACACGAGCACGAACACGGGCCCGAGCCCGAGCCCGAGCAGGCGCCGATCGGCCGGACTGGCCCTGCTCGGCTCCGAGTTGACGGTGCTGTTCCGCCGCCGCCGCACTTGGGCCATGCTCGTCGCCGTCGCACTGATCCCGATCCTGCTCGCCGTCGCCGTACGGCTGTCCTCGGAGACCCTGGCCCCGGGCGAGGGACCGCCTTTCCTCGACCGCGTCACCCAGAACGGACTCTTCGTGGCGTTCACCGCCATGATCGTGGCCATCCCGCTGTTCCTCCCGCTCACGATCGGTGTCGTCGCCGGAGACACCATCGCTGGGGAGGCCGGCCTCGGAACCCTGCGCTACCTGCTGGTGGCCCCGGCCGGCCGGGTGCGCCTGCTGCTCGTCAAGTACGCCGGCGTCGCCGTGTTCTGCCTGGCCGCGACCCTGACCCTGGCGGTGGCCGGAACCCTGATCGGGGCCGCGCTGTTCCCGGTCGGCCCGGTAACGCTGCTTTCGGGCGACGTGATCAGCGTGCCGGAATCCCTGCTGCGCTCTGCACTGATCTCGCTCTATGTGACGGTCTCCCTGCTCGGCTTCGCGGCGATCGGACTGTTCATCTCCACGCTCACCGACGTCCCGGTGGGTGCCATGGCCGCCACGGTCGTCGTGTCGGTGGTGGCGCAGATCCTCGACGTGCTCCCGCAACTGGAGTGGCTGCATCCGTGGCTCTTCAGCCACTACTGGCTGGGCTTCGCCGACCTGTTGCGGCAACCCATGGACCTCGGATCGTTCGGCGATAACGCGCTCCTGCAGCTGGGCTACATCGCCGTCTTCGGTGCGCTGGCCTACGGCCGGTTCTCCACGAAAGACATCCTGTCCTGACCCGATCCTGACCTGGCTCCGGTTCAGGGTCGCCGCCCCCGAACAGTCGACGACCTTTGGTGCACGGATGCGCGACACCTGTCGATCACGGCGGGTCCGCGGCCACGGTGGCGCGGGCGGGGGAGCAGCCGAGGCGCCGTGCGGGTTCGGGGTCCCCCGGTCGAGGTCGTAGCGTGGCTACCTCAGAACCCGAGCCGGTCCGCCTCACAACCGTGGGGACCCGACCGGGTGACACGGTCGTCCTCTGGGTGGCTGCGTCTGTGCCGTTATGAGGAAGTAGCCACATGCCTGAACGCACCACCGCGGTATCCGGAACCACACGTACCGGGGCCGCAGCACGAGACTCCCACCCGGATCAGAGCCTGGCCCGGTCGCTGAGCCGGCGGCACATCCAGATGCTCGCCATCGGCGGCACGATCGGAACCGGCCTGTTCATGGGTGCCGGCAAAACCATCTCTCTCGCCGGGCCATCCGTGATCTTCGTCTACATGATCATCGGCTTCATGCTCTTCTTCGTGATGCGGGCCATGGGCGAGATCCTGCTGTCCAACCTTGACTACAAGTCGTTCAGCGACTTCGCCGGGGACCTGCTCGGCCCGTGGGCGAGCTTCTTCACCGGCTGGTCCTACTGGGCGTTCTGGGTGGTCACCGGCGTCGCCGACATCGTGGCCATCTCCGGCTACGTCGACGTGCTGGCCCCGGGCACGCCGCTGTGGATCCCGGCACTAGTCACCCCGGTCGTGCTGATCGTGCTCAACCTGCCGAGCGTCAAGGCCTTCGGCGAGGCCGAGTTCTGGTTCGCCCTGGTCAAGGTCATTGCCATCCTCGCCCTGATCGGCACCGGCCTCGTGATGATCATGACGCACTTCACCTCACCCTCCGGCGCCGTGGCCGGCTTCGAGAACATCTGGAACGACGGCGGGATGTTCCCGCATGGCGTCGCCGGCTTCGTGCTCGGCTTCCAGATCGCCATCTTCGCCTTCGCCGGCATCGAGCTCGTCGGCACCGCGGCCGCGGAGACGAAAGACCCGGAGAAGAACCTGCCCCGGGCCATCAACACGATTCCGCTGCGACTGCTGCTGTTCTATGTGGGTGCCCTGGTGATCATCATGTCGGTCAACCCGTGGCGCACCATCGACCCCGGCAGCAGCCCGTTCATCGGTATGTTCGCCCTCGCCGGGCTCGGGGTAGCAGCCATCGTCGTCAACCTGGTCGTGCTCACCTCGGCCGCCTCAAGCGCCAACTCCGGCATCTACTCGACCTCACGGATGGTCTACGGCCTCGCCCAGGACGGCAACGCCCCGCAGGCGTTCGGTCGACTGAGCATCCGCAAGGTGCCGCAGAACGCCCTGCTGTTCTCCTGCATCTTCCTGCTGGCCGGTCTGGTGCTGCTCTACACGGGGGACTCCTTCATGGGCGCGTTCACCCTCGTCACCTCGGTGGCATCGGTGCTGACGATGTTCGTCTGGTCCATCATCATGGTCAGCTACCTGGTCTTCCTCCGCCGCCGTCCGCACCGGCACGCGGTTTCGGAGTACAAGATGCCGGGTGCCCGGTTCATGCCCTGGGTGGTGCTGGCGTTCTTCGCCTTCATGCTCTGGGCCCTCGGCCAGGCCGATGACACCCGCCTCGCGCTCGTCGTGGCCCCGGTCTGGTTCTTCGGGCTCGGTGCCGCCTGGTACGTCAACCGCAAGGCTCCGCTGCAGCAGGCCCGGATCGAGGAGTGGAAGGCCGACGCCCGCGCCGAGAAGGCCGCGCTCGCTCGTTGACGCGGCCCCGGGTCCAGCTAGATTCGGGGCCGGCGCGACCAGCGGTCGGCTTTCATGGCCAGGTGCAGTTCCAGCCGCACCTGGCCGCCCAGCGGGTCGGCGCCGATCAGTGTACGGATCTTCGCGAGCCGGTTGTAGATGCTGCTGCGGTGCAGGTGCAGGGCGGCGGCGACATCCTGCACCGATCCGTCGGTGTCGTAGAGCAGTTCCAGCATCGGCAGCAGCTCGTGGTTGGCGTCGAAGTCCCGCAGCTCGGCGAAGTAGACCGACTCCACGGGGGAGAGGTTGCGGCTGCTGGCCGCGAGGAACTGGTAGACGCCGATCTGGCGGAAGTCGGCGATGGTGCCCAGGCGGGCGTCGACCGCGGCGGCCTGCACCGCCTTGCGGGACTGGATGTAGGCATCCGGGACCCGTCGGAGGTCGGTGAACACCTCACTGAAGCCCATTAGGTCGGGGCGTTCGGGGGTGCCGCCGCGGCGGGCGAGTTCGGCTCGGTAGCGGTGCAGCATCTCGATGTGGGCCACCTTGCCCGGCGAATCGCGCAGGAGAACGACCGCGTGGGTCTCGGTGCCGGCGCTGAACCGGGCGGCGTCGATGCCGACCGTGGCGTGTAGCGCCGAAATGCGCTGCAGCAGAACGCCGGCCTCGGGGTCGGGCGTGGCCTCGTGGCCGGCGGCGTGCTCGTCGGGGCGGGGCATCAGGGTGGCGAGGTGCCAGGGACCCGTCGCATGGATCTGCGGCCAGCCCGCGATCTCCTCGATTGCGGGCGTCTCCGCGTGGCAGGCCGCGAGGAACAGGGCCTCCCTCTCCCGGCGCTGCGCGGATTCGGCGGTGTTGGTGTCGAGCAGGGTCTCGGCCAACCGGTCCAGCTCGCCGCGCACGGCGGGCAACTCCCGGAGGATCTCCTCCGGGGATTCGTCGTGGGAGCCCTGCATCGCCCACAGGTATCCGACCCGGAAGCCCCGCACCATCAGCGGCACGCAGACCCGGCCGAGCATCCCGAGCGCGGCGTTGGCGGGAACGGCGATCGGACGGACCGCCGTGCTGATGCCGTGCTGCAGTTGCCAGGCACTGACGTCGGCGGGCACCCTCTTGCTCAGCAGGAAGTTGACCCGCACGCTGTCCGCGAGCGGCTGGTCCCTGCTGTACGCCAGCAGGCCGCCGTCGAGGTCCTCGAGGGAGAGGGCGCGGTCCAGGCCGGCCGCGAGATGTTCGACCAGGTCTTCGATTTCCGCGCTTCTCATCAGCTCAATGCTAGGGGTCCGCAGTGTGCCAGAGGCGGACATCAGGCGACGTTTGCCGCAGTGAGACTCGACATCTGTCGAGTGACAAACCGCCTCCCCGTCTCCAATACCGGCGGCCCCCGGAGTCAAGCCCGCCCGACGTGGTAGTAAAACCCCTGAACAACATCATTATTCCGCCCCTGCTCGGGCCGTGGCCGGCTTCGGCCTCCGCCGCATGAGTGCGGGCCCGGCAGCGACGCCCGGCCCGGGCCGAATTGCTGGATTTAGTGTTGGTCCGGCTGCGGTTCACCGTTGAAAGTGGCACCGCAGCCCCCTGTCACAAGTTCACCTGAGCAGTACTGAGCAACGGAGTCGGCCATGATCATCGGTGTACCCAACGAAATCAAGAACAACGAATTCCGCGTCGCCATCACCGCCTCAGGCGTGCACGAGTTCCTGTCCGCCGGCCACACCGTGCTGGTCGAGAAGGGCGCCGGCCTCGGCTCGCACATCAACGACGACGAATACCACGTGGCCGGTGCCGAGCTGGTCGACTCCGCCGACGAGGTCTGGGCCCGCGCCGACATGGTGATGAAGGTCAAGGAGCCGGTCGCGGCCGAGTACCACCGCTTCCGCGAGGGGCTGATCCTCTTCACTTACTTGCACCTGGCTGCCGAGCCCGACCTCACCCGCGCCCTGACCGAGGCGGGCGTCACCGCCATCGCCTACGAGACGGTGCAGACCGCCAACCGTGCGCTGCCCCTTCTGGCCCCGATGAGCGAGGTCGCCGGCCGACTGGCCGTGCAGGTCGGCGCGCAGTCCCTGATGGCCCCGGCCGGCGGGAAGGGCGTGCTGCTCGGCGGCGTGCCCGGGGTGCGCCCCGCCAAGGTTGTCGTGCTGGGCGCCGGCGTGGCCGGCACCAACGCGGCCGCCATGGCGATGGGCCTCGGCGCCGACGTCACGATCCTCGACATCAACATTGACCGCCTCCGCCAGCTCGACGCGCAGTACCAGGGCCGGCTGAAGACGGTCGCGTCCAACTCCTATGAGATCGAGATCGCGGTGACGGATGCCGACCTGGTCATCGGTTCCGTGCTGATCCCAGGTGCCAAGGCCCCGAAACTGGTCACCAACGCCCTTGTGGCACGGATGAAGTCCGGCTCCGTGCTGGTCGACATCGCCGTGGACCAGGGTGGCTGCTTCGAGGACACCCACGCGACCACGCACGAGGACCCGACCTACCGGGTGCACAACTCGATCTTCTACTGCGTCGCCAACATGCCCGGCGCCGTGCCGAACACGTCGACCTACGCGCTGACCAACGTCACGCTGCGGTACGCCCTCTCGCTGGCGAACCTGGGAGTGAAGGCGGCGCTCGAGCGCGACGACGCCCTGGCCCTCGGCCTGAATGTCGCCGCCGGTCGGGTCACGAACCGTTCCGTGTCCGAGGCCCACGGCCTGCCGCTGGCCGACTGGCACGACCTCGTCACCGCCTAGCCTCGCGGGCTCGAGCGAGGGGCCGGAGCAGCCGCTCCCGTGACGCGCCGCACCAGGGTCAGGGAGTGGTGCAGCAACTCGGCGGGGGTGCCGGTGAAGCCGCCGGAGAACCATTTCTGCATCGAGTAGCGCATCACGCTGGCGGCGACGAAGACGACCATTCTCGCCTCGTCTTGCTGATCGAGGGTGTCGGACTCGGCATGCCCCTGGGTGTGGAATCGCTCGAGCACCAGCTGCACCAGGTGCTCCTCCAGCTCCGCGATGCGGGACATCTCCCCGGTGAGGAGTTCCGGGATTCGCTCGATCAGCATCCGGCGTTTTCGGAGAAGGTCCGTGTCGGGGGATTGGTCGGCCAGCGCGGCGGCGATCATTCCGACGAGGTCTCCGAGTACATCCCTGCCGGTGCCGTGCACGAAGGCCCGGTGCTCGGCATCCGTCGGCGCGGGTGGCGTGCCGCCCAGGAACGCACCCTCCTTCGTGCCGAAGTAGTTGAAGAACGTGCGCGGTGAGACCATGGCGGCCTCGCAGATCATGTCGACCGTGACGCTGTCGTAGCCGTGCTCGAGGGCCAGGGAGATGGCCGCCCGCTCCAGCGCCGACTGGGTGGCCGCGCGCTTGCGGGCACGCAACCCCTCGTCCGCGGCGGGGCTCAGGCCCGGAGCGCTCAGGCCCGTGCTACTCATATCGCAGCGCGTCGATCGGGTTCTGTCGTGCCGCCGCCCGGGCCGGGAGGGTGCCGGCCAGGAAGGCGATCAACATGACGACGCCGATGATGATGGCGATGGAACTCGGCGCGAACTGCACGACCTGCAGCCCGGGCAGGTTTTCAAACACGGTCGTGGCCAGGATGTTGCTGACCAGCGACCCGACGCCCACCGCCACGAGCGCGCCCAGGGCGCTGCCCAGGAACCCGATGAAGACGGCCTCGGTGCTGAACAGGGCGTAGACGCGGCCGCCGTTCATGCCCATGGCCTTCATCAGCCCGATTTCCCGGGTGCGTTCCTGCACGCTCATCAGCAGGGTGTTGATGATGCCGAAACCGGCAGCGATCAGGGCGATCACGGCGAAGGCGTTGAGCACGCCGATGATGACGTTGATCACGGTCTCGAACGAGCCGATCTGATCCGCGACGGTCTGCGCGGCGTAGCCCTGGTCGGCGAGGTCGGCCTTGATCGCGGTGATCTCCGCGTCGGAGGCGTCCAGGTCGAACCGGGCGGTCGCGGTGGCGTAGCTCTGCGGCGCTCCGGCGGGGGTGCCGGAGAGTTCCACGGCGTGCAGCCGGTCGGTCAGCGGCTGGTTGAGTCCGGCCCCGGCGCCGAGGATGGTCTCGTTCTGCACTCCGACGACGGTGGCCGGAACCTGCTGCTGGGTGCCCGCGAAGTCGGCGATGCCGATCGTGACGGTTTCGCCGATGGCCGATTCCGGGGTACTGAAGCCCAGGGTGTCGAGGTAGGTGGTCGGAAGCAGGATCTGGTCGGTGGTGCTCTCGTTGTCCAGCTGCTCCCCGGCGGCCAGGTCGGCCGTGGTCAGGGTCGCGGCGGCGTTCACGGTCAACTCGAACTTGCCGCTGTCGTCGTATTCGATGTAGTCGGGCGTCACCTGCACCGCCGGGTCGACGCCGACGATGCCGCTGGTGGCCTCGATCGTGCCGAGATCGGCGTCGGTGAGCGCCTGGATGGTGCTGCCGGGGCGTGAGCCGTTGCCCAGACTGATCGCGGTGGCCTTGTCCGGGTCGTAGGGGGCCGGTCCGTCATCCGCTGTTGCCGTGGCGTCGCCGGCCTTGGAGACCGTGAGCACATCCGCCGCCCCGATCGCCGACACCTGGCTGTTGATGTAGCTCGTCACCCCGGTGCCGATGCCGCTGGTGATGGTGAGGGTGAATGCGCCGATGAAGATGGCGATGACGGTCAGGCCGGTGCGGAGCTTGCTGCGGAAGCTGTTCGCGATCGCGGTCGTGATGATGTCGACGAACTTCATGCGTGTGCTCCTGCGGGCTTCTCGATGGCTTCCGGGGACCTGGTGACGTCCTCGAGTCCGTCCCGGATGAAGATCTGACGGTCGCAGCGGGCCGCGAGGTCGATGTCGTGGGTGACGATGATCAGGGTGATGCCCTTGTCCCTGTTCAGGGAGAAAAGGATGTCCTCCACGACGGCCCCGGTAGTCGTGTCGAGGTTGCCGGTCGGTTCGTCCGCGAAGATCACCTTCGGGTTGTTGACCAGGGCCCGGGCGATGACGGCGCGCTGCTTCTGCCCGCCGGACAGGTTCATGGCTTTGTTCTTCGCCTTGTCGGCAAGCTCCAGCTGTTCCAGGGCCTTCATTCCGCGTGCCCTGCGCTCCTTCGGGCCGACCCCGGCGATCTTCAGGGGGAGCACGACGTTGTCCAGCACGCTCGCATTGGCGGTGAGGAAGAACTGCTGGAAGACGAACCCGAAGTCCTGGTTGCGGAGCCGGTTCACCTCCTTGCCCTTGAGCTTCTTGGCATCCGTTCCCTCGACCAGCAGTGCCCCGCTGTCCGGGTCGTCCAGCAGGGCCAGCAGGTGCATCAGCGTGGACTTGCCGGACCCGCTCTTACCGACGATGGCGATGGATTCACCGGCACGGATGTCGACGGAGACACCCTTGAGCGCGTCGAAGCGATTGGCCCCGCTCCCATAGGACTTGCCTATGTTCTGGGCCGAGAGAACAGGAACAGTCATGGGGGCGGCATCCTTCGGGGGTGAGGGTCGGTTATAACTTATGCAGAGACAATAAAATTACGGTAGCTGCACCAATACCTCCCCGGCTGGGAGCGCCCTGTGCGGGGCCGGCGCATGCCCTGATTCACTGTCGGGCCGAACAGAGCGGGGCCCGGATTAGTCAATCCGGACCCCGCAGCGTACCGGTTGTCGGTCAGCGCTCCATCCTCACGCGGCGGAGCAGCCAGACGGCTGCCCCCGCCAGGGCCAGGCCGACCAGGACGATGATTCCGGGCGCCGCGCGTCCGAAGCTCACTGTGTCGGCGCCGTCGGCCAGCCGACCTGAACCCTCGACCACCTTCGTATTGCCCGCACTCAGCTCGGCGGTGCCAACCGCGAGTGTGGTCGCGCCGTCCAGAAGAGTGCCCGATCCGGCCGACACCTTCTCGGTGCCCACGGCCAGTGAACTGGACCCGGATTCGAGGGCGGTGGTTCCGAGGGCCAGCGTGGACGCCCCCGCCGCAAGGGTCTGCGTGCCCTCTGCCAGCGACCCTGCACCGATCGAGATGCGGGTTGCGCCATCGGCGAGACTCACAGCGCCCATCGCCAGTGTCGTCGCTCCTGTGGACAACGACGAGGCGCCGGCCGCTACTCGACCGGTGCCGCTCTGGAGGGAGCTCGCCCCGGTGGAGACCGCGCTGGTGCCGACCGCGACACGTTCGGAACCTGCGGTGAGTGCCTGCGTGCCGACCTGGAGTTCCGAGGCGCCCGTAGCGAGGGCACCTGCGCCCGCGGCCAGCTCGACCGCTCCGCCCGACACGCGGGCCGTACCGGTGGCGAGGGTGGTGAGCCCGTCGCGAAGTTCCGCGGATGCGGTCTGGAGCACCGCCGTGCCCGCGCTCAGCGGCGTCAGTCCGTCGAGGAGGGCGGCGGAACCGTCCCGGAAGGCGACGGTCCCGGACTCGACTCCCGTTGTGCCCGTGTGCAGGGTGGAGGCGGCGGAGCTCAGTCCCTTGAGGGTGGCCAGAAGGGCGTCCGGGGTGATCGTGTCTGCCTCGACCTGGCCGACGAGAGTGGCGAGGGCGGCATCCAGCTTCGTGGCGCCCGCAGCAACGCTGCCGGCGCCGCCGGCGAGCCCTGTTGCTCCCAGCGCGAGGGCCTCGGCGCCGCGCCGGGCCATGTCAGCGCCTTGGGCGGCGGATGCTGTCCCAGCGGCCAGCCGGACCGAGCCGTCGCGAGCCGTCGTTGCGCCGAGGGTGACCTGGCCGGCGCCGGCGGCCAGAGTAACCGCACCCGCGGCAACCTGCGTCGCGCCGGCTAAAACCTTCGTGGCACCGCTCCCTGCCGTGGCGACGCCGACGGCGAGAGTCGCCGCGCCGGTCGCAGCAGCTCCGGCACCCGTGGCGAGAGCGTTCGCTCCGGTGGCGGCGGTGGCGGCGCCGGCGGACAACGTTTCCGCGCCCCGCGCGGCCGACTCGGCTCCGAGCACCAGCCTGGTGCTGCCGGTGACGCTGGTGAGCGCTCCCTCAAGAAGGGTGCCTGCCCCGGCCGAGGCGCTCGCCGCGCCTGTCGCCAGGCTGCCGGCGCCCGTGTTGGCCCGGGTCGCCCCGGCCTGGAGGTCGGTCGCTCCGGAGGCTGCGGAGGCGGCTCCCACCGACAGGGTCTCGGCGCCCTCGGCAAGTTTTGCGGCGCCACCGGCGACTTTCAGAGAGCCGTTGTGCAGTTGGACTGCCCCGTTGGAGAGTTCTCCGGCACCGCTTGCCAGCCGCCCTGTGGTCAGGAAGAAGAAGGTGAGCAGCATGACCAGCATCAGGCTGAGCCCGGTCACGGCAGAACGGATGCCGAGAGTGCTTCGGCGGGACAGGGCACGGTCAGATCTCATCATTGAGGCTCCTCGAAAGACGCGAGCGGGCATGCCGGAACTCGCGTGGTGTGGGTGCGTTGCGCGGTTAACTCCGGCGTGGCGGCCACTGGTCGAAGGCCGCGCGGCGCGGTGTCGCGCCGAAGTGACACGACCGTAGCAGTGGGCCCGGTGTGGAATCGAAGGCTCGAAAAAGTTCAGGGCTGAGGCCAACACATTACGCGCTGAACTCGTATACTTTGTAGGCTATCTACAAAGATACCCCCCGAAAAGAGTGTCAAACATCACAGGTCGAGGGACTCGTTCGGCGCGAGTGGGAAGAACTCGCCGCCGTTCTGCTCGGTGGCCCACTTGATCCGCACGTTCGACATTTCCTTGCCGCCCCGGGAGAGCCCCATCTCATGGGTGGGGAAGGTGCGGCGCGGCTTAAGGGCCAGAACGTAGTCCATCACCTCGCTGATCTTGAGCCAGGGTGCGCCGGCCGGCACGGCGAGGGTCTGCACGCTCACGCCTTCCGGAATCGTGAACGAGTCGCCGCCGTAGAAAAGCTCCTCGTCAACGAGCACGCCGAGGTTGTCGATCACGGGGATCGTTTCGTGGATCACGGCGTGCGTGCCGCCGAAGAAGCGCAGTCGGAACGGCCCGGCCTCCACGGTGTCGCCGGCGCTGACGACGGTGACCGGATAGTCGGCGGCGGCGGCCGCGACCCCGGCCGGGGCGAAGATCGGCACGTCCGGGTTCAGGGCGATGATGCGGTCCAACTGCTCCGGGGTCCAGTGGTCGGGGTGCTCGTGGGTGATCACGACGGCGACGGCCCGAGCGGTATCGGTGAGCGGGCTCGTGAACGAGCCGGGATCGATGAACAACTTCTGGCCGGCCTTGTCAAGAATCAGTGCCGCGTGCTCGAGCTTCGTCAGTTTCATGGATTGAGCTAATACCGAATCCCAGCGCGCTGCAAGCTGAGGCCATACTGGAGCGGTGCCTCCCCGTCTCCACCTCGTCGTCGCCGTCAACGCCGCAGCCTCTTTCGGCCGCCGCAGCGACGTCGGCTCTCGGGTCTGCGAGGCCCTGGTGGCCGCCGGTCACCAGGTGAGCAGCCTGAGCGCGCCCAGCTTCGAGGAACTCCGGCGCGACGTTCGGGCCGCGCTGGTGCCGCAGGTCGATGCGCTCGTGGTCGTCGGCGGCGACGGGATGGTGAGTCTCGGCACCAACCTCCTGGCCGGCACGGACCGGCCCCTTGCCATCGTGCCGTGCGGCACGGGCAACGACCTTGCGCGCGGGCTTGGGATCCCGGTCGATGACACGGATGCCGCCATCCGTCACCTGCTCGACGCCCTCACCCGCCCGCCGCGGGCCATCGACGCCGCGCAGGTGCGGTGCGCCGACACGACGACCTGGTTCGCGGGCGTGCTCTCGGCCGGGTTCGACGCCGTGGTGAACGAACGGGCCAACCGGCTGCGCCGACCCCGCGGTAAGAGCCGCTACACCCTGGCCATGCTGTTGGTGCTGGCGACGTTCCGGCCGCTCTCGTACCGGCTGACCGTTGATGGCCGGCCCCGCCGAGTGCGGGCCATGCTGATCTCCGTTGCCAACAACGTCTCGATCGGCGGCGGCATGCGCATCGTTCCGGGCGCGGTGATCGACGACGGTATGCTGGACCTCTTCATCGTGACCCCGCTGTCCCGGGTGGGCTTCCTCCGGGTGTTCCCGAAAGTATTCTCCGGCACGCATACCACTCTTCCGCAGGTCGAGATCACGCGCTGCCGGAGCATCCGGATCGACGCGGACCGGGTCACCGCCTACGCCGACGGGGAGCGGGTCGGAGCACTGCCGGTGCAGATCGACGTGGTACCGGGGGCCCTGCTGGTGCATGCCTGACCCGCTCAGTTTGGTTTTAGCAGTCGGCGTGTGGCATATTAGGTGAGTTGCAAAACGGCCCCATCGTTTAGCGGCCTAGGACATCGCCCTCTCACGGCGGTAACGCGGGTTCGAATCCCGCTGGGGTCACACACAGCCCGGTTCCCTTCTTCTGGAAGGGCGCCGGGTGTCTTTTTTAAGCGGGACCCCCGGTAGACTCCACCGAGTGAAGGGGAGTATCCCTGTGCCCGATTCGGACACTTCGCCGTGAACGTCAACACGGGCCGCACTGCAGGGGCCCCGGCGCGGCGGTATCGATTCATCGGTACGGGAGAGACTTTCAGGTTTCCTGCTGCCTCCAGCATCCTCTTCAATGAAAGGCTCCACCCGCATGGAACTTGCTCTCCCGCTCTGGTTCGAGATCGGGTCGCTCGTCGTCCTGACGCTCATCCTGCTCGCCGACCTGGCCATCGTCTTCAAGCGGCCGCACGTGCCCTCGATGCGCGAAGCCAGTCTCTGGGTGGCCTTCTACGTGGGACTGGCGCTGATTTTCGCCCTGCTGATGCTGGTTCTGGGTGACGCCGAGCACGCCGGCCAGTTCCTCGCCGGCTGGCTCACCGAGTACAGCCTCAGCATCGACAACCTCTTCGTCTTCGTCATCATCATGGCGAGGTTCTCGGTGCCCCGGAAATACCAGCAGGAAGTGCTGATCGTCGGCATCATCATCGCGCTGGTGCTGCGCGGCATCTTCATCCTGCTCGGCGCTCAGCTGATCGAGAACTTCAGCTGGATCTTCTACATCTTCGGCGCGTTCCTGCTCTACACGGCCGTTCACCAGGCGGTCGCGAAGGAGCCCGACGTGGACGAGGCGGACAACGGCCTGATCCGCTACCTGCGCCGGCACATGAACATCTCGTCGACCTTCGACGGTTCCAAGTTGCGCACACTGGTCGACGGCAAGAAGGTCTTCACCCCGATGCTGATCGTGCTCCTCGCGATCGGCACCACAGACCTGGTCTTCGCCCTCGACTCCATCCCGGCGATCTTCGGCATCACGCAGAGCCCCTTCATCGTGTTCACCGCGAACGTTTTCGCCCTGATGGGCCTGCGCCAGCTGTATTTCCTGCTGGGTGGGCTGCTCGAACGCCTCGAATACCTCAAATACGGGATCGCGTTCATCCTGTTCTTCATCGGCGTCAAGCTCGTCTTCCATGCCCTGCACACCAATGAGGTCTTCTTCATCAACGGTGGCGAGGGCGTGGCCTGGGCCCCGGAGATCGACACCTGGACCTCCCTCGGGGTGATCGTGGTGTCCATGGCGGTGGCCACCATCGCCAGCCTGATCAAGGCGCGGCGGGATGCTCGCCGGCGGGGCCACACCCTCGCCGAGGAGATCCCCCACCTCGTCGAAGAGTGACATCCGCCGACGTGCTTCGCACGCACCCGAACACTGGAGCAGTCGTGGCCTCGCAGAGTGAGAGCGAACTGGTGCTCCCTGCGGCCCGCGCGCGGTTCGTGTTCAGTGCCCGGAGCGACGTCGGCCGTGAGCGCAAGGTCAACGAGGACAGCTACCTGGCGCAGTCACCGGTCTTCCTGGTCGCGGACGGCATGGGCGGACACGCCCACGGCGACGTGGCCAGTCAGACGGTCGTGCGGGTCTTCGAGGAGCACATCGCCCGGGATGCGCCCTCGACCCCGGAACGGGTGCTCGACGCCATCCACTCCTCGAACGACGCGGTGCGCGACCTCAGCGCCGTCGACGACTACGGCACCGCGGTGTCCGGCACCACACTGGCCGGCATCGCGTTCGTCGACGCCGGCGATGATGTCGGCTTCCACTGGATGGCCTTCAACATCGGCGACTCGCGGGTCTACACCTGGGACGGGCGCACACTGGCCCAACTGAGCGTCGACCACTCCGCGGTGCAGGAGATGGTCGACGCCGGTCTGATTTCCAGTGACGAGGCGGAGCAGCATCCGGAACGCAATGTGATCACCCGCGCTATCGGCGCCGACGAGTCCGTGGACGCCGACGTGTGGCTGTTGCCGGCGTCCGGACGGCACGCGTTCCTGATCTGCTCCGACGGGCTCAACAAGGAACTCGGCGCCGCCGAGATCGCACAGCTGCTGGCATCGTATGACGGCGTCGCGGAGCCCGGCCGGTCCATCGCGGACGTGCTCGTCGACGCGGCCCTGGCTCGGGGCGGACACGATAACGTCACGGTCGTGTCTGTGGAGTCGTTCCTCGGGAATCCCGAGCAGGACGATGCCGACAGCACGGAAGATCGATCGACCGGGCTGCACGAGCATCTCGGAGACACGAGGCCAAGAAGCCAGGGGTAGATGACAGATGCTCCCGTATCACTACGATGATTCGGGGGTCTGGCTGGCAACGACACTGGGCGGACAGCTCGTTGTCGTGCGCTCGGACCGTTCCACGGACGAGTCCGTTCGCTTCTGGGCCAGCAGAGATCCGCTGCGCCGCCTCTTCAGCCGATTCCGCCTCCGAACACGGCGGGACGGGAGTCGCGTCGACCTCTCGAAGTAGGCCGCCGCGGCTAGAGTGGCGACGTGGACACAGCCAAAAGCACCCTCGAATGAGGGTCGCCCGCCAAGCCGGCATACGCAAAGTGTTAGCCTGTCAGGGTGCTGCTGCGTCGACTCCCTCTTCTCTGCCGCGACGAGTCCCAGATCTGAGGCCTCCCTCGTCGTGGAGTTTCTTGTTGGCTGCATACCCATCGTTGAGGAAGACCCACACACATGACTGATGCACCACTGCTGGAAGAACGGCCGCGCACTCTGGCCGAGAAGGTCTGGGACAAACATCTGGTCGCCAAGGGCGAGAACGGCACCCCCGACCTGATCTACATCGACCTGCACCTCGTGCACGAGGTCACCAGCCCGCAGGCCTTCGACGGGCTGCGCCTGGCCGGACGTCCCGTGCGCCGCCCCGACCTCACCATTGCCACGGAGGACCACAACACTCCGACCCTGGCGATCGACAAACCCATCGCCGACCTGACCAGCCGCACCCAGATCGAGACGCTGCGACGCAACTGCGAGGAATTCGGCATCCGCCTGCACTCGCTCGGCGACATCGAGCAGGGCATCGTGCACGTCGTCGGGCCGCAGCTGGGCCTGACCCAGCCGGGCATCACCGTCGTCTGCGGCGACTCGCACACCTCGACCCACGGTGCCTTCGGAGCGATGGCGCTCGGCATCGGCACGAGCGAGGTGGAGCACGTGATGGCCACCCAGACGCTGCCCCTCAAGCCGTTCAAAACCATGGCGATCACCGTCGACGGCACCCTCCGCCCCGGCGTGACGGCCAAGGACCTCATCCTCGCCGTGATCGCGAAGATCGGCACCGGCGGCGGCCAGGGCTACGTGCTCGAATACCGCGGCAGCGCCATCCGAGCCCTCTCGATGGAGGGCCGCATGACCATCTGCAACATGTCCATCGAGGCCGGCGCCCGGGCGGGCATGGTGGCCCCGGATGCGATCACCTACGACTACCTCCAGGGTCGCGCCCACGCCCCGGACGGCCAGGACTGGCTCGACGCAGTCGCCTACTGGGACACCCTCGCCACCGACGACGGCGCCGTGTTCGACGCCGAGGTGATCCTCGACGCCGACACCTTGGAACCCTTCGTCACGTGGGGAACCAACCCCGGCCAGGGCGTCTCACTGAGCGAGGCCGTGCCTGACCCTGCCGGGATCAGCGACGCCAACGAGCGCTCCGCCGCCGAACGAGCCCTCGAATACATGGACCTCGCCGCCGGCACCCCGATGAAGGACATCCGGGTGGACACCGTCTTCCTCGGCTCCTGCACCAACAGCCGGGTCGAAGACCTGCGCGCCGCCGCCGCCATCATCGCCGGCCGCACCCTGGCCCCAGGCGTGCGAATGCTCGTGGTGCCCGGGTCCGCACGGGTGCGCATCGAGGCCGAGGCGGAAGGCCTCGACAAGATTTTCACCGACTTCGGCGCCGAATGGCGCTTCGCCGGTTGCTCCATGTGCCTCGGCATGAACCCCGACCAGCTGGCTCCCGGAGAACGGTGCGCCTCCACGAGCAATCGCAACTTCGAGGGCCGGCAGGGTAAGGGCGGACGCACCCACCTCGTCTCCCCGCTGGTTGCGGCGGCGACCGCGATCCGCGGTACGCTATCGAGCCCGTGGGACCTGGCCCAGGATGGAGACAAGTAGGTTATGCAAAAGTTCACGACCGTCACGGGCATCGCGCTTCCGCTGCGTCGCTCCAACGTCGACACCGACCAGATCATCCCCGCCGTCTACCTCAAGCGCGTCACCAAGACCGGCTTCGAAGACGCCCTCTTCGCCCGCTGGCGTGCCGACCCGGACTTCGTCCTCAACGATCCGGCCTACCGGGGCGCCCGCGTGCTCGTAGCCGGCGCCGACTTCGGCACCGGCTCCTCGCGGGAGCACGCCGTCTGGGCGCTGCGCGACTACGGCTTCGACGTCGTGCTCAGCCCCCGCTTCGGCGACATCTTCCGCGGCAACTCCGGCAAGCAGGGTCTGCTCGCCGGCCAGATCTCCGAGGCCGACGCGCAGCGTCTGTGGGACGTCATCGAGGCCTGCCCCGGAGTCGAACTGACGGTCGACCTCGTGTCGAGAACCGCCCGCGTGGGGGCCCTCACCGTTCCGTTCGAGATCGACGACTACACCCGGTGGCGCCTCCTCGAAGGTCTCGACGACATCGGCCTCACCCTGCGCGACGAAGCGCGGATCGCAGAATTCGAATCCCACCGGGAGCCATGGCGGCCCCGCACTCTCCCCGCAAGGCAGGTAAGTTTGTGAGCACAATCAGCGAGATCACCCAGAACCGTGAAGACGACCAGAACCGGGAAGACGCGCAGAATCGCGAGAACGCCCAGAATTGGGGGGCGGCCGTGGGGTTGCAGGGCGACCGGATCACCATCCGCGGCGGCATCCCCCTGGTCGGCCGGATCGAGTTGAAGGGCGCCAAGAACCTGGTCACCAAGGCCATGGTCGCGGCGCTCCTCGGCGAAAGCCCCAGCACGCTCAAGAACGTGCCGAACATCAGCGACGTGCGCATCGTGCGCCAGTTGCTCGAGGTACACGGCGTCAAGGTCACCGACGGCGCCGAGCCCGGCGAACTGCTGCTCGACCCCGTCGACGTCGAGAGCGCGCACTTCGCCGCGATCGACGCCCACGCCGGCTCCTCGCGCATCCCGATCCTGTTCTGCGGCCCGCTGCTGCACCGCCTCGGGGAGGCGTTCATCCCCGACCTCGGCGGCTGCCGCATCGGCGACCGCCCGATCGACTACCACCTGGACGTGCTGCGCAAGTTCGGTGCCGTCGTCGAGAAGCAGCCCAACGGCATCCGGATGTCCGCACCCAACGGCCTCAAGGGCACCAAGGTGTCCCTGCCCTACCCGAGCGTCGGCGCGACCGAACAGGTGCTCCTCACCGCCGTGCGCGCGGAGGGCATCACCGAGCTCAAGGGCGCGGCGATCGAGCCCGAGATCATGGATCTCATCAACATCCTGCAGAAGATGGGCGCCATCATCACGGTCGACACCGACCGCGTGATCCGCATCGAGGGTGTCGAGCGCCTCGAGGGGTACAACCACCGCGCCCTCTTCGACCGGAACGAGGCCGCCAGCTGGGCCGCCGCGGCCCTGGCCACCGACGGCGACATCTTCGTCGGCGGCGCGCGCCAGCCCGAGATGCTGACGTTCCTCAACGTGTTCCGCAAGGTGGGCGGGGCGTTCGACATCGAAGACGACGGCATCCGTTTCTACCACCCGGGCGGCGACCTCAAGCCTGTCATCATCGAGACGGATGTCCACCCCGGCTTCATGACGGACTGGCAGCAGCCGCTCGTGGTCGCCCTGACCCACGCGCACGGCGTCTCGATCGTGCACGAGACCGTCTACGAGCAGCGTTTCGGTTTCGTCGACGCTCTCGTCGAGATGGGCGCCACCATCCAGATCCACCGCGAATGCCTCGGCGGGCACCCCTGCCGGTTCGGCCAGCGCAACTTCAACCACTCGGCCGTCATCACCGGGCCGACGAAACTGACCGGCGCCGACATCGAGGTCCCCGACCTGCGCGGTGGCTTCAGCCACCTGATCGCGGCGCTGACCGCGAAGGGAACCTCCACCGTCAGCAACGTCGGAATCATCAGCCGCGGCTACGAGAACTTCATCACCAAGCTTCAACTGTTGGGGGCTGACTTCGATCTCGAAGGATAATGGGGCTGTGTCAGCATCAAATCCAGCGCCCGATTCCGATCCAGCGCCCCAGACCCACATCGCCACTGAAGCCGTGAACCCCGGCCGGGAGCGTTCGGAGACGCGACGGCCATCCGTGTTCTGGGTGTTGGCGGTGATGATCCTCCCGGTGATCAACCTCGCCGTGCGATTCAAGGTCACCGACGCCGCGAAGTTCCCGCGCTCGGGGGCATTCGTGATGGCCCCCAATCACTTCAGCGAGATCGACCCCGTCTTGATGGGGGTGCTGAGCTGGAAGCTGGGGCGCGCGCCTCGGTTCATGGCGAAGGCATCCGTCTTCACGATCCCGGTGATCGGCCGGCTGCTGCACATGTCGGGTCAGATCCCGGTGCAGCGCGGCGGCAACGTGCGCGGCAGCGAGCCCGTGAAGGCGGCCCAGCGCCTGGTCGAACGCGGCCAGATGGTCGTGGTCTACCCGGAGGGGTCGCTCACCCGCGACCCCGGGCTCTGGCCGATGCGCGGCAAGACCGGCGCCGTGCGGATCGCCCTCGAACGTGGCATCCCGATCGTGCCGGTGGCCCACTGGGGAGCGCAGGAGATCATGCCGCGCTACTCGAAGCGACTCAACCTGTTCCCGCGCAGGACCGTACTGGTCAAAATCGGCGACCCGCTCGACCTGACGCAGTTCCGGGGCCGCAACCTCGACCCGGCGACGCTCAACGAGGCCACCACCCTCGTCATGGCCGCAATCACCGAGTTGCTCGAAGATCTTCGGGGTGAGACGGCGCCGACCAAGCGCTGGAACCCGACCGAGCACGATCAGAAAGAGACCGGCCGTTTTGAAGCCTAAGGTTCAGCCAGGCAAGCGGGTCGCCGTTCTCGGCGCCGGCAGCTGGGGCACCACGTTCGCCAAGATCCTGACCGATGGTGGGGCCGATGTGGTGCTCTGGGCCCGCCGCCCCGAGCTCGCCCGGGAGATCACCGAGGGCCGGCGCAACAGCGATTACCTGCCCGGCATCAACCTGCCGGTGGGGCTCCGCGCCACCTCGCGACTCGACCTGGCCCTCGCCGGCGCCGAGCAGGTGTACGTGTCGGTGCCGAGCCAGTCGCTGCGCGAGAACCTGATCCTGGCCGAGCCGTTCCTGGCCCCTGGCGCGATCGTGGTCTCGCTGATGAAGGGCGTCGAGCGCGGGTCCGGCCTGCGCATGAGCCAGATCATCGCCGAGGTCCTGCCGATCAACCCGGACCTCATCGCGGCGATCTCCGGACCCAACCTGGCCCTCGAGATCGCCAAAGAGCAACCGACGGCAGCCGTGGTCTCCTCGAACAGCCTCGAGACAGCGCAGGCCGTGGCCATGCTGGCCCGCAACCGCTACTTCCGTTCCTACGTCAACACGGATGTCATCGGCACCGAATTCGGCGGCGTGCTCAAGAACCTGATCGCCGTGGCCATCGGCATCGTCGACGGCGTCGGCTACGGCGAGAACACGAAGGCGTCGATCATCACCCGCGGTCTCGTGGAGATGACCGATTTCGCGGTGGCCTACGGCGCGCATCCGGAAACCTTGGCCGGTCTGGCCGGCCTGGGCGACCTGATCGCGACTTGCCAGTCGCCGCTGTCCCGCAACAACACCGCCGGCCGGCTCCTCGGCCAGGGCTACGGCATCAATGACGTCGTCAAGCAGATGCAGCAGACCACCGAGGGTCTCGCATCCGTCGGCCCCATTCTCGATCTCGCCCGCGCCAAGGGGGTCGACATGCCCATCGTCGAGCAGGTTCGCCAGGTGCTGGCCGGTACGCTGAAACCGCGGGATCTCGCCCCGCACCTGACAACGGACTCAGCCGAGCCGCAGGGCGAAAGGACGATTGATGACGAACAAGCTCACGGTGGCGCTGCTCTTTGGGGGTCGTTCAAGCGAACATTCGATCAGTTGCGCCACAGCGGGGGGCGTCCTCGCGGCGATTGACCGCGACCGCTACAACGTCATTCCGATCGGCATCACCCGCGACGGAGCCTTTGTGCTCGAAGCGGATGACCCGGCTCGGTTCGCGCTGGACGCCGGCGCGCTGCCGGAGGTCTTCGACGACGGGACCCGCATCCGGTGGCCGGAGAGCAGCCTCAGCCGTCAGCTGACGGTCAGCGACGGAGCCGGCTACCGTTCGCTCGGCAACGTCGACGTGGTCCTCCCGATTCTGCACGGCCCGTTCGGCGAGGACGGCACCGTGCAGGGCCTGCTCGAACTCGTCGGACTGCCCTACGTGGGCTCTGGCGTGCTCGCATCGGCGCTCGGCATGGACAAGCACTTCACCAAGACCGTCTTCCAGCAGGCCGCCCTGCCGGTGGCCCCGTGGCGCACCATCACCGCGGCCGACTGGGCCGAGGCTCCCGGAATGGCGTTCGCTGCGGCCGAGGAGCTCGGGCTGCCCGTGTTCGTGAAGCCTGCGCGGGCCGGGTCGAGCGTGGGGGTGAGCCGGGTGTCGAAGCTGGACCAGCTCGCCGAGGCGATGCGGGTGGGGCTGCTGGAGGACAGCAAGGTTCTGATCGAGGCTGGCCTGTCGGGGCGCGAACTCGAGGTCGCGGTGCTGCAGGGGCGTCCCGGGGAGGCGACGCGGGCATCCGTGGCCGGCGAGGTGCGGGTCACCGGCCGTGACTTCTACGATTTCGCTGCCAAATACCTCGGCGCGTCCGGCATCGACCTGGTCTGCCCGGCCGACCTCACCGCGGAGGAACTGGCCGAGATGCAGTCCCTGGCCATCCGCGCCTTCAACGCGATCGACGGCGCCGGCCTGGCGCGGGTGGACTTCTTCCTCACCGGAGACGGCTGGGTGATCAACGAGATCAACACCATGCCCGGGTTCACCCCCATCTCGATGTTCCCGAGCTGCTGGCTGGCCAGCGGCTTCAGCTACCCGCAGCTGATCGACGAGCTGATCGAGGTGGCGCTGGCCCACCACGGCGCGCCCGCCGCGCTCCGCCTGGCGGTCTAGGACGAACGAATTCGACGGAGATTTTGCTCTAAACAGGGCGTTTGAGCTGAAATACGGGTGTTTGACCCAGAATCTCCGTCGAATTGGTTCAGGCGACGGGGCGCTCTATCCGCTCGCGCCGCAGCGGCGGCCGCGCGGGCCACGCCTTCTGCACCGTGATGGTCCACTGGGCGTCGCCGACTCGGTCGAAGTGGGTGACCGGATAGCCGTTCTCCGCAGCCCAGCGCGGCAGGGCATCCGTCGCCTGGGTGCAGTCGAAGCTGATGGTGAGTTCGTCGCCGAGGTCCAGCTTCGTGATCGCGGCTCCGGCCTCCACGAGCGGGAACGGGCAGACCTGACCGTCGGTCTCGAGTGTGTACTGTGCCATGTCGGGCTTCTTCCTGTTGATTCTGCTGGGGGGTTTCCGGGTGGTTACCGGTCGGCCGGGACGCGAATGGGGGAGGCCGCGATGCGCGCGGAACCGGTGATGAAGAGCCGCGTGGCCGCGCCGGTGCCGATGATCATGAAGACCAGTGACACCCAGCCCTGGAGGCCGAAGGTGGCGGTGTCGACCATGCCGTTGCCGATGGTGCAGCCACCGGCCAGGCTCGCCCCGACGCCCATCAACACCCCGCCGAAGATGCTCCGGATGGTGGTGGTGACGTCGGGAAGCCGCACCCGGAACTCGCCGCTGCCCTTGGCCGCGACGAACGAACCGAGCAGGATGCCGATCACCAGATACACCCCCCAGTCGATCAGCTCTGGATCGCCGCGCACGAGATAGTTGACGATGTTCGAGGACGGCCCGGTGATGCCGAGCCCGGACTCGCGCCCGGTTGCCCAGCTGAGCGGCCAGGCGAGGATGGCGAGCGCCGCGATGATCAGGGCGGTGGTGAAGGCACCCCATTTCTTCTCGAACAGGAGATGCCGGATGCCGCCGGTGCGGGCCGGAAGCGACACGAGCGGCAGCGACGGCCGCCGCCGCCGGTGATGCCGGGCGAGCAGTCCGACGCCGGTGACGAGCGCCACGACCAGCACCCACGGTGAGACGCCCAGCACTCCGTGGATGGTGGACGCCTCCACGGTGATGCCGCGCAACGCCGCGACCGGGGTCGACAGGGCACCCGTCTTGGAGATGGCGGAGAAGAGGGCGTAGAAGATCAGGGCCAACCAGCTGCCCACCAGACCCTCGCCGGCGCGGTAGTAGGTGCCCGTGGCGCATCCGCCGGCTAGCACGATGGCGAACCCGAAGATGAACGCGCCGATGATCGTGGCCAGCCAGGCGAAGGGCTGAGGGTCGAGGGTGATCACCCCGGCCGCGTCGAGGGCGAAGACGCCCACACTCTGCACGGCGATGACGATCAGGAAGGCCGTCAGCCAGCGCGTGCTGCCGGTGAGCCAGAGGTCACGGAACGCGCCGGTGACGCAGAACCTGCCCCGCTGCATGGCGAAGCCCAGGGCGATGCCCAGGCCGAGTCCGGTGAGAAGCATGTCGTGTCCCCGTCCCTCAGCGGCCGCACGCCGGTTGGCGGCGACTCCTCGGCGACGTTACGTGCCGGTCGGCGGTGCTGCTCGCAGACGTCGCGGCATGACGCGGCGAGACGTAACACTTGACACACCCGTGCCCGCCGTCTCCGAGACAGGGTCGCATCCTCGCCGAAACGGGACTCTGAGGGGGTGACGGATGCCGCCACGCCCCAGAGGTGGCTACTCACCGTGGGGGGTGGGGGTTGGCGTGGGCGTGGATGCGGGAATGGGTGTGGCCGTGGGTGCGGGCGCGGGCCGGGGCTACGGGGCGGGTGCCAGCGTCTCGCCTTCAGTCGGCAGCAGCAGGTCCTCGGCGCCGAGGCACTGGCCCGTCGCGGGGATGTTGCCCACGGCCTGAGCCAGGTCCACGAGCACCGTGGAGCCGCTGACCTGACCTGAGTCGATGACCAGCTCGGTCGCCGGGTCGCGGCCGTAGGTGGTGTACCGGTAGAGCGGGGCATCCGAGTCGTCTTCGATCCAGTCGATGCCGTTGACCGTGAGGCAGGGGAGCGTCGTCGGTGCGGGCACGGCCACGCCGCAGTGCAGCAGGACCGCGCTCGGGGTGCCCCACGCGCCAGTGGCCTGGGCGTTCGTCTCGCGTTCCGGCAGCGAGGCCACCGAGGTCGGCAGGCGAACGATGAGGTCGGCGCAGGTGGGATTGACGGCATCCGCGGCCGGTTCCAGCGGCACGATCGCCGTGCAGCCGGTGAGGAGCACGGAGCCGGCGACGAGCGTGAGCGCGAGGCCGGTACGGAGGGAGCGGATGCGGGGAGTCATTGCATTCAGGCTACCGTTTGAAGCATGACGAATGCTGCGGGCGCGATGCTCCCCACGAGTGAAACGCTGGCCGACCTGAGTGAAGGGCAGGTTCTCGCCCGGATCTTCCCGCGGCTGCCGGGCTCCGCCGCCCAGCTCCTCGGCCCCGGCGACGACGCCGCCGTGATGCGGGCTCCGGACGGGCGCTACGTGGTCACCACGGACATGATGATCCAGGGCCCGGACTTCCGGCTCGCCTGGTCCAGCCCGCATGACCTTGGCTGGAAGGCCGCCGCGACGAACCTGTCCGACGTCGCCGCCATGGGCGCCCGGCCCACCGCGCTGGTGGTGGCGATCGCGGCCCCGCCGTCGACGCCGATCTCCGTGATCGAGGGCATCGCCGACGGGCTCCGCGACTGCTGCGAGGCGCTGGCCCCGGGCTGCGGCGTCGTCGGCGGCGACCTGTCCGCCTCCGACGCCCTCACGCTCGCCGTGACCGCGTTCGGCGACCTCGAAGGGCGCGAGCCCGTGCTGCGCTCCGGGGCGCGGCCAGGTGACGTTGTGGCCCTGGCCGGGCGCCTCGGCGAGGCCGCGCAGGGCCTGGATCTGCTCTTCCGGTTCGCCGTGGACGAAAACGGTGTTCCGGATGCCGCGCTGGCGGACTCGCTGCGGGCGCAGCATCCCGAGGCGGTCGCCGCGCAGCTCGCCCCCGTGCCGCCCATCGACCGGGGCCCGGCCGCGGCGGGAGCCGGCGCGACGGCGATGCTCGACGTGTCCGACGGACTCGCCATCGACGCCGGACGCCTGGCCCGGGCCAGCGGCGTGGGAATCGATTTCGCCCGGTCCGCCCTCGGCGAGAATGTCGAGCGCTCCCTCGGCGGCGGGGAGGACCACGGCCTGTTGGCCACGTTCCCGCCGGACGCCGCACTGCCCGGCGGCTTCCGCGTCCTCGGCGTGGTCACGGATGCGGCCGGTTCGATCCTGGTGGACGGCCGCCCCCACGACCAGGCCGGCTGGGACCCCTACCGCGGCTGGGACGGAGCCGTCGCCTGAACTCGGATCAGGCGTCGGGCAGCACGGGGGAGGCGTACCAGACCGTGGTGTCGCCGTAGTCCTTGCGCCGGTCGGACTCGAGGCCGACACCCCAGTCCGGTTCGGGGGAGCGCGAACTGCGCTCCACGATGATGAGGGCGTCCGGGTCGAGCAGCGGTGTCAGGGCGGTCAGGTTGTGGCCCAGTTCGCTTTCGGCAAGGTCGTAGGGCGGGTCGATGAAGACCAGGTCGAACCCCTCGCCGGTGGCCGCGAGGAACGACTGCACGGCTTGGCTGCTCACCTTGATCTTCGGGGCACCCTGCTTCGGGGCCGCCCGCAGCACGGCCTCCGTGTTCTTGCGGCACATCTGCGCGGCGCCGAAGTTGTTCTCGACCAGGGTCACGATGCGCGCCCCCCGGCTGGCGGCCTCCAGGCCGAGCCCGCCCGATCCGGCGTACAGGTCGAGCACGCGGGCGCCACGGATGATGTCGCGCGCGTCGAGAGCGGAGAAGATCGCCTCCCGCACCCGGTCGCTGGTGGGGCGGGTACCGGTCTTGGGCACCGCCAGGGGCAGGGAACCGGCAAACCCGGCGACGATTCGCGTCATAACCCGTCGAGTTTATCGCCCGCCGTTCATCGCCCGCCGCCGGCCCAGGGCGCGGCGCACCCGGGCCGACCCGGCGGCGCAGGTCGCACGTGCCGCCTACGATCGAAGCATGACCGATTCGGAGGCTGTGGAGACTCTCGCCCCGGTGACCCTCGACAGCAAGCTGGCCACCGTGGTCGGCGGCAAGACGGCCGTCGCCCTGGGAAAGGCCTTCGGCGTCCTTACCGTCGGCGATCTGCTCAGCCACTACCCGCGCCGCTACGCCCGTCGCGGCGAGCTGTCGTCGATCAGCCTGCTGCCGCTCGACGAGAACGTGACCATCGTGGCGGAGATCCGCTCGGTCGACGAGCGCCCGATGAAGGCCCGCAAGGGATCGATCGTCGAGGTGAAGATCTCCGACGGCCGTGGCATCCTCAGCCTCACCTGGTTCAACCAAGCCTGGCGGGCCAAGCAGCTTCAGCCCGGCATGCGTGGCATGTTCGCGGGCAAGGTCACCGACTACCGGGGCCACCTGCAGCTCACCCACCCCACGTACAAGCTTTTCGGCCCGGGCGCCGACGACGAGCCCGAGATGCCCACGGATGCCGCGGCCGCCAAACTCTGGATCGAGCAGCCGGTCGCGATCTACCCGGCCACCAACACCGTGGCCAGCTGGCAGGTCGCGCAGACCATCGCGATTCTGCTCGACAGTGTGGGCCCAGTGCCCGACCCGATCCCGCCGGAGTTGCGCGGCGAGCGCGGGCTGCTGCCGCAGGGTCGCGCCTTCGAACTCATTCACCGCCCGGAAACCGATTCGGACTGGCGGCGGGCCAGAGACACGCTGCGGTTCACCGAGGCCTTCGTGCTGCAGAGCGCCCTGGTGCAGCAGCGGCTCACCGCCCGGCAGCAGCAGTCGACCCCGCGTCTGCCGACCCCCGGCGGGCTGCTCGAACGCTTCGACGCCGGCTTGCCTTTCACCCTCACCGCGGACCAGCAGGGTGTGGCCGCCGAGATCTCGACCGACATCGCGCAGACCCATCCGATGAACCGGCTCGTGCAGGGTGAGGTGGGCTCCGGCAAGACTGTCGTGGCCCTGCGGGCCATGCTCGCCGTCGCCGACACGGGCGGCCAATCGGCCTTGCTCGCCCCCACCGAGGTCCTGGCCGGACAGCACCTGCGTTCGATCGCGCGTTCGCTCGGCCCCGAACTGGCGAGCAGCCTGATGCCCACCCTGCTCACCGGGCAACTGCCGGTGGCGGAGCGTCGCAAGGCGCTGCTGCGGGTGGTGTCCGGGCAGGCGAAGATCGTGATCGGCACGCACGCGCTGCTCGGCGACAAGGTCACGTTCTTCGACCTCGGCCTGGTCGTCGTCGACGAGCAGCACAGGTTCGGCGTCGACCAGCGCGAGGCCCTGCGGCAGAAGGGGGCCGTGCCGCCGCATGTGCTGGTGCTCACCGCCACCCCGATCCCGCGCACCGTGGCCATGACCGTGTTCGGCGACCTCGACGTGAGCACGATCGCGGAGCTGCCCGAAGGGCGGCAGGGCATCGAGACGTTCGTCGTGCCCTTGTTCGAGAAGCCCGGCTGGGTCACCCGGGTGTGGACCCGGTTGGCCGAAGAGCTCGCGCTGGGCCGCCAAGGCTTCGTGGTGTGCCCGGCCATCGCCCCGAAACAGCTCGAGGAGGGGGCGGAGGTCGATCCCGAGGCGGCCGCGCCGGCATCCGTCGAAACGGTCCTCGCCGATCTGCGCCGCAACCCGGCCCTGGCCTCCGCCCGCATCGAACCGCTGCACGGGCGCATGACCAGCGAGGAGAAAGACCAGGCCATGAGAGCCTTCGCGGCCGGGAAGATCGACGTGCTCGTGGCGACGACCGTGATCGAGGTCGGCGTCGACGTGCCCAACGCCTCCGCCATGGTGGTGCTCGACGCCGACCGGTTCGGCGTCTCGCAGTTGCACCAGCTGCGCGGACGGGTGGGTCGAGGCGGCGTTCCGGGGCTCTGCCTCCTGGTCACCAGCGCGGAGGCCGAGACCATCGCTCGCGAGCGGGTCGAGGCCGTCGCGGCCACCCTCGACGGGTTCGAACTGGCCCAGGTCGACCTGGAGCTGCGCCGGGAGGGCGATGTGCTCGGCAGCAGCCAGTCCGGGGGGCGCTCCTCGCTGCGCCTGCTGCGGGTGGCGACCGACGGCGACCTGATCGGGGAGGCCCGGGGCCACGCGCAGCGTCTGAGCGAGCACGACCCGCACCTCGACACCGTCCCGGCGCTGCGGGAGGCGGTGCTGCGGCGCCTCGACGATGCGGAGCGGGCCTCGCTCACCAAGTCCTGACTCGGGATCAACCCACGCTCAGGCACCGTTCACGCACTGGGGCTAGGGTGATCGCTATGCGCAGGATCGCCGTCGTCCCCGGTTCATTCGACCCCGTCACGCGGGGTCACCTCGATGTGATTGGGAGGGCGGCCGGTCTCTTCGACGAACTGCATGTGCTCGTCGTGCACAACCCCGGCAAGACGGCTCTGCTTCCGATCAGCCAGCGGGTCTTCCTGCTGCAGCGGTCCATCCTGGACGCCGGGCTGCCGGGCAACATCGTGGTGGCGTCCTGGAGCATGGGACTGCTCGTCGACTACTGCCTGGAAGTCGGCGCCAGCGTGCTGATCAAGGGCATCCGCTCGCAGGTAGACGTGGCCTACGAGACCCCGATGGCCATCGTGAACCGCAACCTCGCCGCGGTGGAGACGATCTTCCTGCTGCCGGACCCGGCCAACGCCCACGTGTCCAGTTCCCTGGTGCGCCAGGTGGCCGCGCTCGGCGGCGACATCACCCCCTACGTCCCGCCGGCCGTGGCGGCGTTCCTTCAGAAGGCTCCCGTGTGAATGCGTCGCGCGTGCGCTCGGTCTCCGTTCCGATGCTGGCTGGGCAGGCGGGCGGCCCTGCCGAAGCCCTGGACGACGAGGTCCTGATGGATCTTCCGGCGGTCGAGGCGGCGGCGCGCGCCATCATCCGTAACGTGGAAACCGTGATCGACGGCAAGCACGCGGCCGTCTTCACCGCCCTCACGGTGCTGCTGGCCCAGGGGCACCTCCTGATCGAGGACGTACCCGGCGTCGGAAAGACCATGCTGGCCAAGGCGCTGGCCAAGTCCGTGCACTGCTCGGTCAGCCGCATCCAGTTCACCCCGGACCTGCTGCCCTCCGACGTGACGGGGGTGTCGGTGTTCAACCAGGTGGACCGGCGATTCGAGTTCAAGCCGGGCGCCATCTTCGCGAACATCGTGATCGGCGACGAGATCAACCGGGCGAGCCCGAAGACCCAGTCCGCGCTGCTGGAATGCATGGAGGAGCGCCAGGTCACCGTCGACGGCGCCACCTATCTGCTGCCGCTGCCCTTCACTGTCGTGGCCACCCAGAACCCGATCGAGATGGAGGGCACCTACGCGCTGCCCGAGGCCCAGCGGGACCGGTTCATGGCGCGCATCTCGATGGGATACCCCGACACCGAGTCCGAGCTGATGATGCTGGATGCCCGTGACACGAAGAGCCCTCTGGCCGGCATCGAGGCGGTCGTCTCCGGCGCCCAGCTGCGTGGCATGATCACCATGGCGCGCTCGGTGTTCGCCTCCGCCGCGGTCAAGGAGTACACGGTCAGCCTGGTTCGGGCCACCCGGGACGACCGCGACCTGCGACTCGGCGCCAGCCCCCGCGCCACACTGCAGCTGATCCGGGCGGCCAAGGCCCGGGCGGCGCTGCACGGCCGGGCCTATGTGCTGCCCGATGACATCGATTCCCTAGCCGTCGCCGTGCTCGGGCACAGGCTCGTGGCGAGCAGCCGGGTGCTCGGCCACCATCAGGACAGCGGCCCGGTGGTCGACGACATCGTTCGCCGGATCGTGGCTGCCACTCCTGTTCCCGTCGGCGCCTCCGGGCATCCCTGACGCCATGCCTTCGAAGCAGCGGCGCGCCCGGTTTCCCCGGCTCACCTTCCGCGGCGGGATGTTCCTCGCGGCAGGCGCCGGCCTGCTGGTGCTCGCCGTGCTGACCGACCAGCGCGACCTCCTGTTCGTCGCCGGTTTGCTTCTGGGGCTCCCCGTCGCCGCCCTCGGGTACGTCTCCTTCCGTCCGGTGCGCCTGCGCGTCACCCGGATACTGCGCCCGCCGGTCGTGCCGGCCGGCGGCGAGATGGTTGTGAGGCTCGGTCTGCGGAACCTCTCCTCCCGGCCCGTGGCCGGCCTGCACCTGCGGGACACCGTGCGCCTGCGGGACGCCGCCGACCTCGGACCGACCGTGCTGACCGGAACGCCGCTGCCGGCCCTCGAACGCTACGAGGGCGGCCCGGACACCGGCGCCGACAGCGTGCGGTTCGAGTACCGGTTCAGTCCGCCCCGGCGCGGGCTCTACGCGTCGGGCCCGGTGCTGATCGGGCGTTCGGACCCCTTCGGCCTGGCCTCGGGGGAGTGGGCCGTGGGGGAGCCGAACGATCTGGTGGCGACGCCCCGGGTGACCGCACTGGCCGGTGGCGGCCTCACCGGCGCGCTGAACGACGGCGACGTGCCGGAGCGACTCCGCCGGCTGCAGCACAACGCGGACCCGCTGATCGCGCGCGAGTACCGGCCGGGGGACCCGTTGCGGCGGGTGAACTGGCCGGCCACCGCGCGCCGGGGCGAGATCATGGTTCGGCAGGAGGAGGAGCAGAGCAACCCCGGCGCCCGCCTCGTGCTCGACACCGCGCTGCGCGGGCGCCACGGGCGCCCCAGCGGTGCCGCGGGCCATTCGGGCGCCGCGAGTGTGGGTGCCGGCGCCGCTGGCGGGATCGGTCGCCTCCGCCTCGAGCAGGCCTTCGAAGTGGCCGTCGAGGTCGCGGCATCCGTGGGCGTTCACCTGCTGGCGGCCGGCTATCGGCTCGACCTGATCGTTCTCGGCCCGAGCCGACCGAACACCACCCCGGCGAGACCCGGAGGTGGCGGACTGCGCGGCGAACCGCCCGCCGTCTTCCTGCCGCCGGGCGGCGTCGCGGTGCTGCTCGAGGGGTTGGCCGGGCTCGTGCCGACCGACCTGCCCGAGCCGGGGGAGTCGGCGGAGAACACAGTAGACCAGGCGTACACGGCCGTCGGCGCCCGCGTGGCCGGACCCGCGGCATCCGTCGTGCCGGGTTCGCCCGAGCCCGGCACCGCCGCTCAACGCCGCACGCTCCTGGCGCCCGGCGGGCTGCTGCCGACCTTCGCGGTGCTCGTCGCGGTCGACGACCGGGACCTGACCGAGCTCGCCGAACTCGTGTCCCAGACTCGGCCGGCCGTGGCGTTTCTGACTGACACGGTCGATACGGATGCCGTGCGCCGGCTGGGCGAGGCCGGTTGGCGCTGCATCCCCGTGCGCCAGGCCCGGGACATCCCCCGCGCCTGGGAGGACTTCATCGGTGAGAGGAGGCCCGAGCATGACGCCGTCTGAGCCGGCCACCCCTGACGTGCCCACGCCTGACGTGGCCTCCCCGGACCGGGCCTCTCGCCCGGCCCGGCGCGGCCCGTCCACCCGGGCGGCCCGACTCCAGCGGGCCGAGTGGCCCCTCACGTTCGCACTCCTGCTGTTGCTGGTCGTGGCCATCGGCGGCCTCGGGCCGCTGCTCGAGGGCACGGGCTGGTGGTGGCTGATGACCCTCGCGGCCGCCGGGGTGCTGCTCGGGTGCGCCGGCCTCCGCCGCGCCGGGCTGCCCGTGTTCCTCGGGCCCCTTGCCGGCTTCGGGGTGCTCGTGGCCTTCCTGACGCTCCTCTTCGGCGCGGGAAGCGGCTGGCTCTGGGTGATCCCGAATGGGGAGACGATCGACCGCTTCCGTGACCTGGCGCTCTCCGGGGCGGTCTCCATCGAGCAGCAGTCGACGCCGGCCGAGGCGACCGCCGGCATCCTGTTCCTGCTCTGCATCGGCGCCGGCGTGATCGCGATCCTGCTCGACACGCTCGCGATCATTCTGCGGGTGCCCGCGCTCGCCGGACTGCCCGTGCTGGTTCCGCTGCTCGTGCCGGGGCTCGCTCTCGGCGGCGAGGCGAACCTGCAGGCCCTCGTGCTCACGGCCGCCGCCTACCTCCTGCTGCTCCATGTCGAGATCCGGATGCGCCGGGCCGACATCCTGTCCGGCCTGCCGGGCGCGGCGCCGCCCGGCACCGTCGCTCCCGCCCGGCGCCGCGTGCCCGGCGCCCTCGGGGGAGCGGTCGTCGTGGGCAGCGTCGCGATCGTGGCCGCGATCGTCGTCAGCGTCGCTACGCCCGTTCTGCCCGGGGGTGGTCTCACCGGTGGGGGCCCCGGCAGCAGCCTGCTGTTCTCCAACGGCGTCAGCCCCATGATCAACCTCGGCCAGGACCTGCGCCGCCCTGACGCCGAACCGGTGTTGCACTACCGCACCACGGCGACCCGGCCGCCCTATCTTCGGCTTCTCACGCTGGCCGAATTCTCCGGCCGCAACTGGACCGCCGGCGAGGAGCCCGGCAGCCGCGCGAGCGCCGTCGACGACATCGGTCTTCCGCCGGCGCTCTCCGCCGACATCGAGACGCGGGAGACGATCACGAACATCGGCATCGACGACCTGGCGGCCCGGTGGTTGCCCGCCCCTGCGCCGGCCCGTTCGGTGACCGGACTGCTCGGCACCTGGTCCTGGAACGAGTCGACCGGGTCCATCACGAGCGCCGGCGACACGACCCGCGGCCAGGAATACACCGTCACCGCACTCACACTCGAGCCGACCGCCGAGCAGCTTCGGCAGGCCGAGGTCGAGTATCCGGCGGAGGTTCGGCGCAGCCTGCGATTGCCGGCCGAGACTCCGGCCTTGATCGGTGACACCGCTCGCGAGGTCACCGCCGGCACCGCGACCGCCTACGACGCCGCGCTCGCCCTGCAAAAATACCTGCGCGGCAGTGCGTTCTCCTATGACATCGAGGCTCCCGTCGGTGACGGCTACGACGGCGGTGCCATCGATGTCGTCAGCACCTTCCTCGAGGTCAAGAGCGGGTACTGCGTGCACTTCTCCTCGGCGATGGCGGCGATGGCCCGCTCGATCGGCATCCCGTCCCGGATCGCGATCGGTTATCAGCCCGGGACGCTGTCCGCGTCGAGTTCCATTGCCGGGATCGGCCGCTACAGCGTGGACACCCACGACCTGCATGCGTGGACGGAACTCTACTTCGCGGGCGTCGGCTGGGTGCCCTTCGAGCCCACGCCCGGCCGCGGCGCCGTTCCCGCGTATACGCGGGACGATGCCGCCGCCGTGCCGCTCGGCGAGTCCGGCCAGACCGCCCCCACGAATTCGCTGCGCCCCGAGAATCTCCTCGACCAGAACACCGCCGATGCCCAGGCCGACGCGGCCTCGCCCGCCGACACCCAAGCCGGCTTCCTCCGCCTCGGCCTACTCCTCGTCGGGACTCTCGCGCTGCTCCTCCTGCCGGCCGTATTCCGGGTGACGCGGCGGACGCTGCGGCGGCGGGACATCCGGTCGGGCCGGACCGGTGCCGTGGGGGCGTGGCGGGAGGTCACGGACACGGCCATAGACCACGGCCTCTTCGTGCGGGAGACCGAGACACCGCGGGAGCTCGCCGCCCGGCTGCGGGCGTTGATCGGATCCGAGCGTGGCACGGTGAGCGGCGAGGAGGGTTCCGGTGCGGGCGGGGGAACCGTGGCCGAGGCCCTCGACCGGCTCCTCGTCAGGGCGGAGCGCAGCCGCTACGGTCGCCCGGGCGGCGACGCGCAGAACTCTCAGGCGGCGCTCCTCCTGGCCGACCTCGACCTGGTGCTCCGCGGCATCCATTCGGGGTCGGGCCGGCGCGTGCGGATGCGGGCGACGCTGCTGCCGGCGTCTCTGTGGCGGTCCGGCGAGCGACGAATCGGACGCCCAGCCGCGAACGCGTAGAATCTTCCCTCGTGAGTAAGTTCAAGAAGACCCCGTACAAGGTTGATGTGCGCGACCTGATCAACCGCCCGGGCACCATGCACGAGCGCCACCTCGAAATCGTCGTGCCGGAAGACCTCGGCGAGAGCCTCGTCGCCGTGAAGGCCGGCTCCACCGTGATCGCGAACCTGCGCCTGGAAACCCTGCACGAGGGCATCCTGGTGTCGGCCCAGGTGTCCGGAATCGCCGCCGGAGAGTGCGGTCGATGCCTCATCGACGTCGAATTGCCGGTCCAAGTCGAGTTTCACGAGCTTTTCGCGTACTCTCTAGACGAAGCTTATGAAAGTGAAGTTCAGGATGACCATGTGGATCTTGAACCTCTGATCAGGGATGCGGTGGTGTTGTCACTGCCGTTCCAGCCGGTTTGCCGGCCGGATTGCCCAGGTCTCGACCCCGAGACCGGTGAACGGCTTGCCGAGGCCCCTGAGTTCGTACCCGAAGAAAAGCGCGATCCCCGGTGGGCCGCGCTCATGAAATTCCAAGCTTCCGAAAGCAGCGGCACGGATGAAGACATCCAGGCTGAAACGGATAGAGAAGAGAAGTAGTCATGGCAGTCCCGAAGCGCAAGCAATCACGCTCCAACACCCGTTCACGTCGTTCCTGCTGGAAGGCCGAGGCCCCCACCCTGGTCAAGACCATGGAAAACGGCAAAGTCGTCTACAGCCTGCCGCACCGCGCCAAGGTCGTCACCGACGCCGCCGGCACGGCGCTGTTCATGGAATACAAGGGCCGCAAGGTCGCCGACGTCTAATCCCGTCATGCTCGAACGTCTGATGCCGCGCCGACGGATGCCGGGAGTCCCGATTCAGGGTCCCGCCCCGCACCGTCGCGGCATCAGTGCGCTCCGGGGACGCTCGTGAGCGGGGCGCCCGAGGTCTCCTCCCTGCTGGCGACCCTCGGCGTGCAGGTCGACCCGGCCCTGCTGGAACTTGCTCTCACCCACCGCTCCTACGCGTACGAGCACGGGGGCATGCCCACGAACGAGCGCCTCGAATTCCTCGGCGACTCGATTCTCGGGCAGGCGGTGACGGTCATGCTCTTCCGGGAGTACCCGCAACTCGACGAGGGTGACCTCGCTAAGCGCCGGGCCAGTCTGGTGTCGAGTGTCGCCCTCTCGGGCATCGCGCGCGGCATCGGGCTGGGCGCGTACGTGCGCCTCGGCCGCGGCGAAATCCTCACCGGCGGTCGGGACAAGTCGTCGATCCTCGCCGACACCGTCGAGGCGCTCATCGGTGCGGTCTACCTCGACTCCGGCGGTGAGACCGCGACCGCGCTCGTGCTGCGCCTGATCGAGCCGCTTCTCCGCGATCCTGGGCACTTCGGAGTCTCCATGGACCCCAAGACGAGCCTGCAGGAAGCCGCGGCGCGACTCGGCACCGGGGTTCCGGTGTACTCCATCGCCGAGAGCGGCCCCGACCACTCCAAGGTCTTCATCGCCACCGTCACGGTGGGACTCGTCATCGCGGTCGGCGAGGGCACCAGCAAGAAGCACGCCGAAATGGCCGCCGCACTCGACGCCTGGACGCGGCTCACCTCTCCCTGAGTCGCCGCAGCGCGGCCTCCGATTCTGGCGAGGGCTGCTCTGTCGCGTGAGTCGCCGAGGCCCGGCCCCTGAAAGGCTCGAATGCCCGAACTGCCCGAGGTGGAGGTCGTTCGCGCCGGACTCGCACCGGCCGTGACCGGAGCCGTGATCGCCGGCGTCGAGGTCTTCGAGGAACGTTCGCTGCGCCGCCATGATCGCGCTCGCGGGCCGTTCGCCGAACTGCTGACGGGCCGAGGCATCCACGCAGCCGTGCGCCGGGGCAAGTTCCTTTGGCTGCCGCTGGACTCCGGACAGGCCCTGGTCGCGCACCTCGGGATGAGCGGGCAGGTGCTGCTGCGCAGCCCCGGCTCCGAGCCGGACCGGCAGCTGCGCATCCGTCTGGCGCTCGAGCATCCGGAACACGGGGAGCTGTGGGTCAACTTCGTCGACCAGCGCATCTTCGGCAGTATGGCCGTCGACTCGATGCAGCCCACCCCCGACGGCCTGGCGGCTGGGTACTCCGGCCGTTTCGGTGGCGCGGTCGGTGGGTCCGGTGGATCCGGTGCTGTCGGGATGTCCAGCGCTGATTGCGCCTGGTCGGCGTTGATCCCGTCGCAGGTGGCGCACATCGCCCGGGACCCGCTCGATCCGGGCTTCTCGGCTCCGCTGTTCCTGGCGGCGCTGGCCCGCAAGAAGACCGGCATCAAGCGGGCGCTGCTCGATCAGACCCTGATCAGCGGGATCGGCAACATCTACGCCGACGAGGCCCTCTTCGCTGCCCGCCTGCACTACGAGCAGCCGGCCGACTCCCTGTCCCCCGCGAAGGCGCGGGCGCTGCTGGCCGCGGTGCGCAGCATCCTGAACCGGGCGCTGGCCGAGGGCGGCACCAGCTTCGACGCGCAATACGTGAACGTCAACGGGCAGTCCGGGTATTTCTCGCACAGCCTGTCCGCCTACGGCCGGCAGGGATCGCCCTGCCCGCGCTGCGGCACGCTGCTCGTGCGCCGCCAGTTCATGAACCGCAGCTCACACCTCTGCCCGCGCTGCCAGCGGCTCCGCTGACTCCCGCCACGACTGCCGCCCGCCGGCCCCGCCGCCGCTGCCGTGCTTGCTGCCGCTGCTGCCGCTGCTGCTGTTGTTGCTTCGGCCGTCGGGCTGAACGAATTCGACGGAGATTTTGCTTGGAACCGGGCTAACAGCATCCGTTTTGGCTCGTTTTAGGCAGAATCTCCGTCGAATTCGTTAGGGGCTCGCCGGCCTGTGGCGGGACCGGTGCCCCTACCACCAAAGGATCATTTGGCTGTCAGGTCAGGTCAGGTCAGGTCAGGTCAGGTCAGGTCAGGCCGGGACGGGATACTGCTCTGCCATCCGCACCACCTGATGCTCCACAATCAGAATGTGGACGATCATCCGCACCGGGACGCAGTATTGGATGCGGCCACCGGTCCAGGTCGACCCGGAACAGACGCTGATCCCACTGCCGAGCAAGAGGAACTGAAACTGGAAGTTCGGTCTGTGGTCTCGACGGTCTCGTCGGGCTCGACCACCGGGACGGGTGACCCACGCGAACCCAGCCGGCGTGCGGCATCCGTGTGCACGCAAATCTGGAAATAGGTCGTCCCAGGCTGGGGTGAACGGCGTACGGCCAAAATCTCCGCAGTGAGTGACGAGATGACGGTGGCCCGGTTCACAGGGCAGGCGGGCGCGGGTCAGTGGGCGTCGCGGCGCCAGGCTCCCTCGTAGCCCATCGGCGCGAAGCCGATGGCCTCGTTGACGGTGAGCATGTGCCGGTTCTCCTCGGCGTTGAAGGTCGTCACCGACGGATGCCCCGGGCGCTCCGCCGCGAGCAGCTCCAGGTTCGCCATCTTCAGCAGCATGCCGAGGCGGCGGCCGCGATGCTCCCTCAGCACGAGGGTGTCGTCCTGGCTGACCGCGCGGCGGGACTCCGCCGGCACCTCAAGCTCGGTGAACCCCACGAGGTGGCCGCTCGGGCCATGCAGCACCGCCGAGGTCAGGGAGGTACGCGGGCCGGCCGCGGCCTTACGCTCCTCCTGGAGGATGCGCTCGGGCGTCCAGAGCTGCTCGGGCTCGGCGAGGCCGGCGCTCGGGGCATCCGTGCTCATGCGCGTGTAGAGCAGGGCCAGATCGGGCAGCCATTCCGGCGGTGTGCGGTCGACCCACTGCAGCACGGAATAGTCGGGACCGGCGTGGGCGGCGGCCGCCTCGCGGAGCCGGCGGCGCTCAACGGGGTCGACGGGCAGGGCCAGCCGGCTGGCGCGCACGACCTGTTCCAGGTGGTAGCCGCGGCCCCGCAGAAACCGCACCTCGGGGTTGCCGAGCGGAACCGAGCCGAAGCCGGTGGGGGAGGGCAGGCGCTCACCCGGTGCATCCGGTGACGGGGTGTAGACGATCTGCACGCGGCGGCACTCGGCGCGCGCGATCGCCTCGAACCGATCGACGAGGGCGGAGCCGATGCCGCGCCGGCGGTAGGCCGGGAGCACCTGTACGGCCAGCCAGGCGTGGTCGGCGGAATCCTCCGGCAGTGTTTCGTAGTCGCCGCACCCGACGATGCGGCCGGCATCGCGGGCCACGAACAGGCGTCGGCGCTCCCAGCCCTGGTTGAGCCAGCCGGGCAGGGTCTCCTCGGCGGTCAGCGCCAGATCGGAGGTGCCGTATGCCTCGGACTCGACCTCGGTGCGCACCTGGTTCGCGGCCGCGAAGTCGGGCCAGCCGGCTGCCCCCGGGGCGGCGGGGATGACGAGCTCGTCGATGTCGAAGCGGAGAATAGCCATGATCGGCCAGAGTAGCTCCGCCCCGCCGCCTGGGACCAGCCCCCCGCCGTCGCCGTGCCGAGTCCGTGCCGTCGCCGAGCCGAGCCCGTGCCGAGTCCGTGCGGAGCCCCCGCCGAGTCCCGCCTGAACGCATTCGACGGAGTTTTTGCCAAAATCGGAAACAATGGCTCTGTTTCAGGGCGGATTCGGCAGAATCTCCGTCGAATTTGTCAGGGCCCGCGCCTACCGGGCGGTGTCGGTGGTGTCCGGTACCGTTGTCGGAGGCGGCGCGTCGGGCGGCCGCGGCTCGGATGGGCAAAGGCAAGCAAGGCAAGCAAGGCAAGCAAGGCAGGCAACCGCAAGCAACCGCAAGCAACCGCAAGCAACGGCAAGCAACGGCAGGCAACGAAGGGGGGCGAAACCGTGTATCTGAAAAGCCTCACCCTGAGGGGCTTCAAGTCCTTCGCCCACCCCACCACGTTCGCCTTCGAACCCGGCGTCACCTGCGTGGTCGGCCCCAACGGTTCGGGCAAGTCCAACGTCGTCGACGCCCTCGCCTGGGTGATGGGTGAGCAGGGCGCGAAAACCCTCCGCGGCGGCAAGATGGAAGACGTGATCTTCGCCGGCACGTCCACCAAGGGCCCGCTCGGCCGGGCGGCTGTGACGCTGACCATCGACAACACGGATGGCGCGCTGCCGATCGACTACACCGAGGTCACCATCTCCCGCACCCTCTTCCGCAACGGTGCGAGTGAGTATGCGATCAACGGGCGCACCTGCCGACTGCTCGACGTGCAGGAACTGCTCAGCGACTCCGGACTCGGCCGGGAGATGCACGTGATCGTGGGGCAGGGGCAGCTCGACGCCGTGCTGCGCGCCAGCCCCGAGGAGCGGCGCGGGTTCATCGAGGAGGCCGCCGGCATTCTCAAGCACCGCCGACGCAAGGAGAAAACCCTCCGCAAGCTCGACGGCATGCAGGCCAACCTCACCCGCCTCAGCGATCTGGCGGGGGAGATCCGCCGGCAGCTCAAACCTCTCGGGCGCCAGGCGGACATCGCCCGGGAGGCGCAGATCATCGCCGCCGTCGCCCGCGACGCCCGGGCCCGGCTGCTCGCCGACGACGTGGTCACGCTGCGCACCGCCCTCGACGCGCACGGTCGCACCGAGAGCGAGCGGCACGCCGAACGCCTGGTGTTGACCGAGCAGCTCGAGACCCGGCGGCGGCGCCTGCACGGGCTCGAACAGGAGCAGGTCGGCGATGCCGTCGACCTGGCCCGACGCACCAGCTTCGGCCTCGAATCCGTGCAGGAACGGCTGCGCGGCCTCTACACCCTCGCCAACCAGCGGCTGGCACTGCTCGGATCGCAGGCCGATTCCGTCGACGCGGGCCCCGGCGTGACCACGGCCATGCTGACGGATGCCGCGGCCGAGATCGACACCCTGCGGAGCCGCATCGACATGGCCGACTCCGCCTGGGCTGCCGCACGCGCGGCCACCGAGGAGGCCCGCGGCCGCCTCGACATCCTCGACGAACAGATTGCCGCCCAGGCCGTTCTGGTCGCCCAGCACGACCTGCACCTTTCGCAGCTGACCGGTCAGGCCGAGACCGCCGCGGGCAGGCTGGCCTCCGTGCGGGGCGAGGTGCTCCGGCAGCAGAACGCCCTCGACGCCGCGCGTAGCCGGGTCGACACGGCGGCGGAACACCTCGCGGGGCTCGCCGCGGCCGCCGCGGCCCTCGAGGCGGCCGTCGTGGACGCCGGCGAGAGTCCCCCCGACCAGGCCGCCGCCGAGGCCCGAGCCGCCGTCGCCGAGTCGCAGGGCGAGGTCGAACGCCTGCGCGACGAACTGCACCTTGGGGAACGGGAAAGGGACGCCCTCGCTGCTCGCGCGGGGGCCCTGTCCCTCGCCCTGGACCAGAAGGACGGCTCGGCGGCCCTGCTCGCCTCGGCGCCCGCGGGCATCCGGGGTCTCGTGGCCGAGCATGTGCGCGTGCGTCCCGGCTACGAGACCGCCATCGCGGCCGCCCTCGGCTCCCTCGCCGACGCCGTGCTCGCCGACACCCGGAATGCGGCCGTCGACGCCATCGTGCGCGCCCGTACCGACGATCTCGGGCGGGTCGAGCTGATCGTGGCGGGCGCGACCGTCGAAGACGGCAGGGTCGAGATCACACCCGCCGACGCGCTGCCCGACCTTGCAGCCTCGCCCGGGCTGCTCTGGGCGGACGCGGTGATCGACGCGCCCCCCGGGGTGCTCGGCCTGCTCCGGCGCACGGTGATCGCCGACGACCTCGACGCCGCCCGCGCAGCCGTGGACCGATTCGGGCCCGCGGACCCCGCTGCCGTGCCGCTCACCGTCATCACCCGGGCCGGCGACGTGCTCAGCGACACCGTGTTGCGCGGCGGCTCCGGTGCCCGCCGGAGCCGGCTCGAACTCGTCGCGGACCGTGACGCGGCCGCCCACTCCCTCGCCGCGGTGCACTCCCGGCTCGAGCAGGTCGTCGCCGACCTCGCCGAGGCCCGCACGCTCTTGTCCGCCCAGCAGGACGCGTCCCGGGAAGCTGCCGCCCGGGCGCGGGAATTCGAGTCCCGCACGTCCGTGCAGGCCGAGAAGGCCAGTCGGGCCACCGTGCGGCTCGAGGCGGCCACCGCCGAACTGAACCGGCTCTCCGCCGCACTGCTGCTCGCGGCTGAGACGGTCGCCGACGCGGAGACTGCGAGCGAGACGTCCCGCGCCGCGCGCGACGAGCAGCGAGCCCGGCCGCGCCCGGTGCTAGACACCGGATCCCGGGACGCGCTCTACGCCGCTCTCGAGGCCGCGCGTGAAGCCGAGGTCGAGGCCCGGCTGCAGGCCGAAACCGCCCGCGAACGCGTGCGAGCCGGTCAGGTCCGGGCCGACGCTCTCGCGAAACAGCAGAGCGCCGAACGGGCGGCGGCCGAGGCGGCAGCCCGGCGTGCGGTCATCCGTCGACGTCAGGTGGATGCCGCCAGCCGGGTGGCCGAGGCGCTCCCTCTGGTGCTCACCTCGGTCGACGCCTCCGTCAGCGAGGCCCGGATTCGCCTGGCCGCTGCCGAGGCGGAGCGCAGCAGCCAGAACGAAGAACTCGCCGCGCTGCGCCGTGAAGACGGTGCCCTGCGCGCGCGGTTGCAGGCCGTCACCGAGACCGTTCACGGCCTGGAACTGGCCATCTACGAGAAGAAGCTGCACTTGTCCGGGCTGCTCGAACGCGCCGTCAGCGACCTCGGCCTGACCGAGGACGTGCTCGTGGCCGAGTACGGTCCCGACCAGCCGATCCCGAGGTCGGTTCCGGGCCCCGACTCGCACGCCGAACCCGACCGCTTCGACCGGGACGACCAGAAGCGCCGCCTCGCCGTCGCCGAACGCCGCTACGCCCAGCTCGGCCGGGTGAACCCCCTGGCCCTCGAGGAGTTCGCGGCGCTCGAGCAGCGGCACCGGTTCCTGACCGAGCAGCTCACCGACCTCACCAACACGCGCCGCGACCTGCTCACCATCATCGAGGAGATCGACGAGAAGATGGGCGTCATCTTCGGCAGCGCCTTCGACGACACCCAGGCGGCATTCGCCGAGGTGTTCCCGGTGCTGTTCCCGGGCGGGAGCGGCAGCATCCGTCTCACCGATCCCGACAACCTGCTCATGACCGGCATCGAGGTTTCCGTCAAGCCGGCCGGCAAGAAGATCGAGCGGCTCTCGCTGCTGTCCGGCGGGGAGCGCTCGCTCGCCGCCGTGGCCCTGCTGATCGCCATCTTCAAGGCCCGCCCGAGCCCGTTCTACATCATGGACGAGGTGGAGGCCGCCCTCGACGACGCCAACCTCGGCCGGCTGCTGACCATCTTCGAGGACCTGCGCACCACCAGCCAGCTCATCGTCATCACCCACCAGAAACGCACGATGGAGATCGCGGATGCCCTGTACGGCGTTTCGATGCGCCTCGACGGGGTCTCGGCCGTGGTCGGCCAACGCATCGCCAAGGACGACGAGCAGGCGTCCTGAAAAGTCGACGCTGATCGCCGGTGATCGCGGCTGACTAGCGCAGCACGGCCAGGAGCCGCGCGCACGCCTCCTCGACTCGGCGGCAGGCCATGCTGCAGGTGTGCCAGCCCGGATGCAGCTCGGCCATGTACTCGCAGGCCGCGAGGGACGCCCGGGCGGCTTCGCGGCAGGTCTCCAGCAGGGCTATGGTCGTCGGGCCGTCCTTGCGGACGTGCCAGGACAAGAGCCGGATCGTCGACGAGCACACCTCGATGCAGTCCAGGTCGGCGAGGAAACAGCGGGTGACGTCACCGTTGCCGTCGATGCGGAGGCAGGCGTCCGCGCAGTCCTCGCTCACCGCAACCAGGGCGTCGCACGCGGCGACGCACCGGTTGATCCCGGTGCGAGCACTGTCGGGTCCTGTGCTGGCTGCCATGCCGACACAGTAGTCCTGGACCTGGTGACTGTCGGGGGGTGGCGTGTTCCGGCTCGGCTACCGATACCCGAATCGGAACGCAGACCCCCGGCGCTCAAGGCGTCGGGCGCGACCGGTTCGGCCCACCCGAACCGAGCAGGCTGCGGACCAGAACAACCACCTGCGCGACGATGCCGATGGCCGCACCACGACCGGGCGCCCGCTTTCGGCGCGCACGGCATCCGACAAGTGTGCGCGAGGTCTGAGCCGTCACCCCACCATCCTGCCGGGTCGGACTGCTCGTGTGACGGTATGAGCCACGGTATCGCGCGGCGTGCGCGCCGGCTGCGCCGCTCCGCGCGTGGCACGCCACCGGCGCAGCGGCGCAGTCACCTCACGAGCCATAGGCTGTAGTCATGGCAGAACGCACCCCTTGGTCTCTCTCCGGCGCACTGCGCGGCATGTTCGCGAAGAAGCTCATCGACGCCGAGACGTGGGAAGACCTCGAAGACGCGCTCATCCAGGCCGACTTCGGTCCCAGCATCACCGAGGCGATCGTGGCCGACCTGCGGGCCAAGGTCGCCAGGTACAACACGACCGACCCGGCCGACCTGCAACGGATGCTGCGCGAAGGCCTCGAGGAGCGGCTCTCCAAGCTCGATTCCACCCTCAATCTCAGCGCCCGGCCCGCCGTCGTGCTCGTCGTCGGCGTCAACGGTGTCGGCAAGACCACCACGATCGGCAAATTCGCGAAGTTCCTACGGACCTACAACCGCAGTGTGCTGATCGGGGCGGCCGACACGTTCCGCGCGGCCGCTGTGGAACAGCTGGCTACCTGGGCCGAACGTGCCGGCGCCGACATCGTGCGGCCGCAGGCCCACGGCCAGGACCCGGCATCCGTCGCTTTCCAGACCGTCGAGCGGGCCATGAAGGACGGCACCGAGATCGTCATCATCGATACCGCCGGGCGGCTGCAGACCAAGGGCGGTCTGATGGACGAGCTCACCAAGATCCGCAAGGTGATCGAGAAGCAGACCCCGATCGCCGAGGTACTCCTCGTTCTCGACGCGACGACCGGCCAGAACGGTCTCGCCCAGGCCGAAGCCTTCATCCAGCACGCCGGCGTGACCGGGCTTGTGCTCACCAAGCTGGACGGATCCGCGAAGGGCGGCTTCGTGCTGGCCGTGCAGGAGAAGACCGGCATCCCCATCAAGCTCGTGGGCCAGGGCGAGGGCATCAACGACCTCACCGGCTTCACGCCGCACGTTTTCGCACAAAAACTCGTCGGATAGGACAGCCATGACCATCGAACACGATTTCTTCGGAATCCTCGGCAGCGACGACGCTGGCGAGGTCTATTGGTCGGATTCGGCCGAACTGGGCGACCAGGACGTGCAGATCGACCTGAGCTCACCCGACGAGGAGTCCGTCTCGGCGGAAGCGCTCGACATCGCCGCGGCCATGGTCAACGACATCGAGGAACTCGACTCCCAGGCCCGAGAATCACTCGTGGCCGACCTCAGCAAAGAGGGCTCGGTGACCGGCGCCTACATCACGACCGAACTCGACGAGATGGATCCCGAGGTTCTCGACGACGCCTTGATCTGGGACTCCGGCGACAAGCAGATCGATTTCCTGCGCTCCATCCAGCTGCAGCGGATCGGATTCCACCCGCACCACTTCCGCAGCGAGGAGCACTTCGCGGTGCTCGAGTACTCGATCAGCCCCGATGACACCGATGCCCTGCTCGTGGTCACGATCGACGTGCACGGCGACCCCGTGCTGATTGCCGTCGAGCAGTAGCAGTAGCAGTAGCAGTAGCAGTAGCAGTAGCAGTAGCAGTAGCAGTAGCAGTAGCAGTAGCAGTAGCAGTAGCAGTAGCAGGCGCCGGGCCGGGCCGGGCGGGCGGCGGCGCTCGCTACTGGATGGTGCCCTTGGCCGGGTCGCCGAACGGTACGTTCTGCAGCACCTTGACGTCGGTGGGGACGGCCAGAGCGTCATCGGTGAGCGCACCGAGCTCGGCGATGCCCGCGCCGGTCGCGTGCACCGCGAGGTCGGCGGCGCTGGCCCAGCGTTCGACCATGACCACGAGGTCTCCGTCGGTGTGGGCGGCATACAGTTCACAGCCGGGTTCCGCGTGCACCGTGGGGGAGACCACGGCGAACGCGTCGAGGAGCTCCTGGCTGCGACCGGGCTTCGGGGTGAGAACGGCGACGACGACAACGGACATGGTGACTCCTGACTTCGGATGCGGTTTGCGCACCCGAACAACCGTAGGCTCCGCAACCGGTTAAACTGAACGCATCATGGCTACTTTTGGAAACCTCTCAGATCGCCTGGCCGAGACGTTCAAGAATCTCCGCACCAAGGGCAAGCTCAGCGCGGCGGATGTCGACGGCACCGTTCGCGAGATTCGGCGCGCGCTGCTCGACGCCGACGTCGCCCTCGAGGTGGTCAAGGACTTCACCGGCAAGGTGCGCGAGCGCGCACTCGGCGACGAGGTCAGCAAAGCGCTGAACCCGGCGCAGCAGGTCGTCAAGATCGTCAACGAGGAGCTCGTCGAGATCCTCGGCGGCCAGCAGCGCCGACTCGAATTCGCCAAGAAGCCGCCGACCATCATCATGCTCGCCGGCCTCCAGGGGGCCGGAAAGACCACCCTCGCCGGCAAGCTCGCGAAGTGGCTCGCGAAAGACGGCCACACGCCGATCCTGGTCGCGGCCGACTTGCAGCGCCCGAACGCGGTCACCCAGCTCGAGGTCGTCGGCGCCCAGGCGGGTGTGCCCGTCTACGCGCCCGAACCCGGCAACGGCGTCGGCAACCCGGTCAAGGTCGCCCGTGACGGCGTCACGTACGCCCAACAGAAGATGCACGACGTGGTCATCGTCGACACCGCCGGACGCCTCGGCGTCGACGCGGAGATGATGAAGCAGGCCGCGGACATCCGTAAGGCCATCGACCCCGACGAAGTGCTGTTCGTGATCGACGCCATGATCGGCCAGGACGCCGTGGCCACCGCTAAGGCGTTCCAGGACGGCGTCGACTTCACCGGCGTGGTGCTCTCCAAGCTCGACGGTGACGCGCGAGGCGGTGCGGCCCTGTCCGTGGCCTCGATCACCGGCCGTCCCATCATGTTCGCGTCCACCGGTGAGAGCCTCGACGACTTCGAGCCGTTCCACCCCGACCGCATGGCCAGCCGCATCCTCGACCTCGGTGACATCCTCACCCTGATCGAGCAGGCGCAGGGTGCCTTCGACGAAGACGAAGCGCGCAAGATGGCGGAGAAGTTCTCCACCGACAGCTTCACGCTCGACGACTTCCTCGGGCAGATGCAGCAGCTGCGTAACATGGGCTCGATCAAGAAGATGATGAGCATGCTCCCGGGCGCCGGCGCCATGAAGCAGCAGCTCGAGAACTTCGACGAGCGCGAGATCGTGCGCACCGAGGCCATCATCCAGTCGATGACCAAGGCTGAGCGCACCACCCCGAAACTGTTGAACGGATCCCGTCGGCTGCGCATCGCCCGCGGCGCCGGATCGACTGTGACCGAGGTGAACCAGCTCGTGTCCCGGTTCGAGCAGGCCGCCAAGATGATGAAAACGGTCGCCAAGGGCGGCATGCCCAACATCCCCGGCATGGGCCCGGTCCCCGGCGGAATGGGCGGGGGCGGCCGCGGCAAGCCGCAGCCCAAGAAGAAGGGCTCGAAGTCGGGCAACCCGGCCAAGCGCGCGGCGGAAAACCTGGCGCTCGCGTCCGGTGAGAAGCCTGCCGGTGCGGGCCCCGCTGCGGGCGGCGGCACGGGCTTCGGCCTCGGCGGCGCCAAGAAGGCCGGCGGTCCCACCGAAGACGAGATGGCCGCCCTGCAGAAGATGCTCGGCCGCTAACACTGCGCGGCCGGCCATGCTGCTCGGCCGGCCGGCTCGGCCGGCCATGCTGCTTGGCCGGTCATGCTGCGCGGCAGGCCGGCCGGCCTGCGCGGCCTGCGCGGCCT